>CAVAMP010000021.1:0-36831 GCA_963589825.1 Flexilinea sp.
TCAGAAAGTCTTCCGGAATTAGATTTCGCAACACTTTCAAAAGCGCCTCGCGGCCTCTGTTGTACCCTCTTTTCCGAAAGGGACTGCAAAGGTAAGGACTTTTTGGAAACCGCCAAACATTTTCTCGATTTTTTTTGTAAAAAAATTTCTACTTTTGTCGCCGCAAACGCAAAAGGAAGGCAAATGCGGAGTGGCGGTGAGGGCGCGTCTTCCAACACATAGGCATATATAAAGGTATAGGATTATGTCCTGGTTTTTGGATTTATTTCGGCAACAGACATTCATTCAGGCGATTGTGGTCCTTTCGCTCATCTGCGCGGTGGGGCTGCTCTGCAACAAGATAAAAATAAAGGGCGTATCGCTCGGAGTGACCTTCGTGTTCTTCGCCGGCATCGTGGCTGGACATCTCGGCCTCGGGATTGACCCGCAGATGCTCTCTCTCGCGCAGAACTTCGGCCTCATCCTCTTTGTCTACTCGCTCGGAGTTCAGGTGGGCCCGAGCTTCTTCCCTTCGCTGAAAAAAGGCGGCATCAAGCTCAATTTGCTCGCCTTCGGGGTGCTGGTGCTCGGAACCGGGCTTTGCCTGGGGCTGGGGGCGCTGTGCGGAGTCAGCGTTCCGGTGTCGATGGGACTTCTTTCGGGTGCCGTGACCAATACGCCTATGCTCGGTGCGGCCCAACAGGCCCTTCTGGACTCGGATCCGGGGGCGGTCAACGTTTCAAACGAGATGGCGATGGCCTGCGCCGTGGGCTACCCTTTCGGCGTTGTGGGAGTGATTCTTTGCGTTATCATCCTAAAGGCGGCATTCCAGAAAAAGAGCCCGCAACCTGTTGACAATCACGACAATCCGACTTTCGTAACTGAGTTCCGGGTGAGCAATCCGGCCATCTTCGGCAAAACCATAAAGGAAATTATGCACGGGCTTCCCTTCCATCTTGTGGTCTCAAGAGTGTGGAAATTCGCATCGGAGGAGGACTACAGGGCCGCCACTGAGGGTGGAAGAATGATCGGGGACAATATAAAGGAAGGTAACATATCCGAGTGGGGAACGAAAGAAGCGAGCGCCTCTGTGGGGAAAATCGAAGCGGAAATCATAACCCCGAGGAAGGTGGAAGGAAAGGTGATAATCCCGAACGGAGACACTGTTCTGGAGGAAGGGGAACACCTTCTTGTCCTCTGCAAGGAGAGGGAAAAAGGGCTCGCGGAGAAACTTTTCGGCGAAGTGGTGGACAAGGACTGGAACAAGAAGGACATCGACTGGAACGCCATTGACGGACAGCTGGTTTCCCGCCACGTACTGGTCACCAAGGCCAAAGTGAACGGGGCGAAACTCGGCGACCTGCACCTTCGCAACACCTACGGCATCAACATAACGAGGGTGAACCGCGCCGGAATCGACATCCTCCCCTCCAGCAGCCTGAGGCTCCAGATGGGCGACCGGCTCACGATTGTGGGACAGTCCCAGGCCATAGAAAGAGTGGCGGGAGTGCTTGGAAATCAGGTGAAAGAGCTCCGCAACCCGAATCTTTTCTCGCTTTTTGTCGGGATAATCCTGGGGCTTGTTCTGGGAAGCATTCCGCTCGCCCTGCCGGGAATGAGCGTGCCGATTAAACTGGGAATCGCCGGCGGACCGATTGTCGTCGGAATCCTTATGGGCGCCTTCGGACCGAGACTCCACATTATGACCTACACGACCCACAGCGCCAGCCTGATGCTCCGTCAGCTGGGCCTTACGGTCTACCTCGCAGGACTGGGCCTGAGCGCCGGTCCGGGCTTTTTCGAGACCGTCTTCCGCCCCGAGGGACTTCTGTGGATCGGGATAAGCGTCGCCCTTGCGGTTGTGCCGGTTCTCATCATCGGATTCATAGCCGGGAAGGCCTGCAGGACCGAATACGCCACCAATGTGGGTATGCTCTGCGGCGCGATGGCGAATCCGATAGCGCTGAACTACGCCCTGAGCACCGTTGACGACGACGAGCCTTCGGTGGCCTACGCGACGGTCTATCCGATCTGCATTTTCCTGCGAGTCATCTCCGCACAGCTGATTATTCTTTTGAGCGTCGTGTAAGGGGAGGCCGGCCCCAAAAGCTGTCAGCTGCGTTGTTCTCCTCCCCCACACAAAAACAGCTAATGTATTGCCGTATGGCATATTTTCGTTAAATTTGCAGATTGTCGGGGCTTCGCAGGAGAATGTCTCCCAGGAGACTACGGCATTGTCAAATAAAACTGAAAAATATGAGTTCGTTTGTAATCGAGGGCGGACATCGCCTGAGCGGGTCCATTCGCCCGCAGGGAGCCAAAAATGAGGCTTTGGAGGTCATCAGCGCCGTGCTTTTGACCTCTGACGAGGTGACCATCAGCAATGTGCCTGAAATTCTTGACGTGAAGAACCTGCTTCAGCTCCTGCAGGATATGGGAGTGGAAGTTTCACGCAAGGAGAAGGGAGTCTATACCTTCCGGGCGGCGAACATTGACGAGGGATATATTTCCAGCGAGGACTTTGTGAGGAAATGCGCCCGTCTGAGGGGTTCTGTGATGGTCGTGGGACCGCTTCTTGCGCGCTTCGGCCACGCATATTTCCCGAAACCGGGCGGAGACAAAATCGGCCGCCGCAGGGTTGACACCCACATCCAGGGAATGGTGAACCTCGGGGCGGAGCTCTCCTACGACCAGAATTTCAGGGCTTTCTACCTCAAATCCAATGGCCTCAAGGGAGCATATATGCTGCTTGACGAGGCTTCGGTGACCGGTACGGCGAACATCCTTATGGCGGCCACCCTCGCCGAGGGGAAGACGACCATCTACAACGCCGCCTGCGAACCCTACATCCAGCAGCTTTCAAAGATGCTCGTGGGGATGGGCGCGGACATTCAGGGAATAGGCTCCAACCTCCTGACAATCAGCGGAGTGAAGTCTCTGCACGGAACCGTTCACAGGATTCTTCCGGATATGATCGAGGTGGGCTCCTTCATCGGGATGGCGGCTATGAACCAGAGTTCAATCACTATAAAAGACGTGTCATACGGGAATCTGGGCATAATCCCGGAGTGTTTCCGCAGGCTCGGAATAAAGCTGGAGCAGCGGGGCGACGACATTTTCGTCCCTGCCCAGGACTGCTACGAGATTGAGTCCTTCCTCGACGGGTCCATCCTTTCGATTGCCGACGCGCCGTGGCCCGGACTGACCCCTGACCTGCTTTCGGTGATGCTCGTCGTGGCGACCCAGTGCAAGGGCAGCGTGCTCATCCACCAGAAGATGTTCGAGAGCAGGCTGTTCTTTGTGGACAAGCTCATCGATATGGGCGCACAGATTATCCTCTGCGACCCTCACAGGGCTGTGGTGATAGGGCACGACCACAGGATTCGCCTCAAGGCCGGACGGATGCTCTCCCCGGACATCAGGGCGGGAATCGCGCTTCTTATCGCCGCGATGTCGGCAAAGGGGACGAGCGTCATTTCCAACATCGAGCAGATTGACAGGGGCTACGAAGACATAGACCTGAGGCTCAATGCCCTGGGCGCCTGCATCACCCGCGAGGAGTAGAAGGCTGAGATTTTGACCGGCAAGGGTTTAAGTGGAATATAAAAACAACATTATATATGGAAAATAAAACGTACAAAAGGGATTTGGTGACCTGCGCACTTCCCTACGCTAACGGTCCGGTGCATATCGGCCACCTTGCGGGGGTTTATGTGCCTGCGGACATATATGTGAGGTACCTGAGGATGAAGGGCCACGATGTGCTTTTCATCTGCGGCTCAGACGAACACGGAGTTCCTATCACCATCAAGGCGAAGAAGGAGGGAGTGACCCCGCAGGACATTGTGGACAGGTATCATTCCATAATCAAGAAGTCCTTCGCAGGGCTTGGAATCAATTTCGACATCTATTCCAGGACCTCATCGGCAGTGCACGAGAAGACGGCTTCGGACTTTTTCCGCAAGCTCTACGACGAGGGTAAATTCATCGTCAAGGAAAGCGAGCAGTACTACGACGAGGAGGCCAAGACCTTCCTTGCAGACCGCTACATCACAGGAACCTGCCCGCGCTGCGGTGCGGAAGGGGCCTACGGCGACCAGTGCGAGAAATGCGGCGCCACGCTCAGTCCTGACGAGCTCATAAACCCGAAATCCTCCCTGAGCGGTTCCCCGCTTGTGAAGAAAATGACCAAGCACTGGTATCTTCCTCTGGACCGGTACGAAAAGTGGCTTTCAGAGTGGATTCTTCAGGGGCACAAGGAGTGGAAAACAAATGTTTACGGCCAGTGCAAGAGCTGGATTGACGGAGGTCTTCAGCCACGCGCTGTTAGCCGCGACCTTGAATGGGGCGTGCCTGTTCCTGTGGAGGGAGCCGAGGGGAAAGTGCTCTATGTGTGGTTTGACGCGCCTATAGGCTACATTTCCAACACAAAGGAGCTGCTTCCCGAGAGCTGGGAGAAGTGGTGGAAGAGCCCGGACACGAAGCTCGTGCATTTCATCGGCAAGGACAACATCGTCTTCCACTGCATCGTCTTCCCTTCAATGCTGAAGGCACACGGAGAGTACATCCTTCCGGACAATGTGCCTGCGAACGAGTTCCTCAACCTCGAGGGCGACAAGATTTCCACCTCCCGCGGCTGGGCCGTATGGCTCAACGAATATCTGGAGGAGTTCCCGGGCAAGGAGGACGTTCTCCGCTATGTTCTCTGCGCCAACGCGCCGGAGACCAAGGACAACGACTTCTCCTGGAAGGACTTCCAGGCCCGCAACAACAGCGAGCTCGTGGCCATTTTCGGAAACTTTGTGAACAGGGCCGTGGTGCTCACCCACAAATACTTCGGAGGCCGCGTTCCTGCCGACCTGAAACCCGAGGCAATTGACGCCGAGACTCTCGCACAGATTCCGCAGATTGCCGCCGAGATTGAGTCCAACATCGAGTCCTACCGCTTCAGGGAGGCTCTGAAGGCCGCGATGAACCTCGCGCGCCTGGGAAACAAATACCTCACGGACACCGAGCCGTGGAAGGTGGCGAAGACCGATATGGACAGGACAGCGTCCATTCTGAATGTTTCACTTCAGATTTGCGCCGCTCTTGCAATCGCCTTCGAGCCGTTCCTGCCGTTCTCAGCGGGGAAACTCCGCAAGATTCTGCGCACTGGAGTGCTCGCCGGCACTGACCACCGCGCAGGCGAGGAAGGCACTCAGGGCGTCAACATCTTCAAGGCCGGGGAGTGCGCCGCTCTGCACACCGTCGGAGGCTCCACTGACTGCAACGCCTACGGAGAGTATGGCGAAGAGACCGCTGAGGGAGAGGTTTATGATGTAACCCTCAGCTGGAGCGACCTCGGGACCGCAGGGAGGATTCTTCCGGAGGGTCACGCTCTCGGAGAGCCGGAGCTGCTTTTCGCGAAGATTGAGGACGAGGTTGTGGATGGGCAGATTGCGCGCCTAGGCGCAATCAGGGCAGAGAGGGAAGCCGCTGCCGCAAAAGCCGCAGCTGAAGAGGCCGCTGCGAAGATTGAGCCTCAGAAAGCCGAGTGCAGTTTCGAGGACTTCGAGAAGATGGACATCCGCACCGCCACAGTGCTTGAGGCGGAGAGGGTGCCTAAGACCGACAAGCTCCTCAAACTCACCATCGACACGGGAATCGACCGCCGCACGATTGTTTCCGGCATCGCCGAGTATTACACCCCGGAGGAAATGGTCGGAAAGCAGATCTGCATCCTCGCGAACCTCGCTCCGCGCAAAATCCGCGGCATCGAGTCCAAGGGTATGATTCTTATGGCGCGCCAGGGCGACGGCAAGATGCGGTTCATTACGCCTCAAGAAGTCCTCGTTAATGGCACAACGATCGGATAAGGCCCAAAAAGAGGCCGACTAAAAAGCGGTCTACCGCGTTGTTCTCCTCGCCCAAATCCTCTGGGCCCCAAGGTTGCTCCGGTATTGGGCTCGTCGAGAGCCTTGTATCCCATCTTTTTATTCGACCTCTTTCCCACCGCACCAAAAAAGCGGACTGCTGCGACTGCAGCAATCCGCTTTTTTCATATCCGCTTTTTCCCGTCCTACCACTCCTGTTTCTTTCCGAAAACAATCGGAACAGGCATAAACTTGCAGTATTTGTCCAGAAGGGTTTTCGACCTATTTTTTGCAATAATCTCAAAAAGGTGTAAATTTGCGTGTTCAATAATCTCAAAAAGGTGAATTATGCTTAAGCGGAAAATATACGGGCGGCTTCTGGAATGGAAGCGGGAAAAGAACGGGAGCACGGCTCTTATGATAGAAGGCGCGCGACGCATCGGCAAAAGTTTTATCGCCGAGCTGTTTGCGCAGAATGAGTATGACTCCTACATTCTCATTGATTTCTCCAAGGCTCCGTCCGTCGTCAAATCCTGGTTTGACGAATACCTTGAAGATGTTGACACTTTGCTGGAGAATATCCAGTTGCGTTACCGAAAAAGGCTTACCCCACGGAAATCACTCATAATATTCGATGAAGTGCAAGCTTGCCCGCGAGCAAGGGAATCCATCAAAACGCTGGTCGCAGATGGGCGTTTCGACTATATTGAGACCGGATCATTGATTTCCATCAAGAAAAATGTCAAAGATATACTTATCCCGTCGGAGGAAGACTCAATAGATATGTACCCTCTTGATTTTGAGGAGTTTCTCTGGGCTATGGGGGACGAGATGCTGATGCCTTACATTGAAAAGCAGTTCAAAGCATTGAGGCCTATGGGGGAATTCCACCGCCGCGCGATGGAATATTTCCGGAAGTATATGATTGTCGGCGGAATGCCTCAGGCGGTGAACGTCTACATAGAATCCCGTGATTTCTCCAAGGTGGATACGGTCAAGAGACAGATATTGAGACTGTATCGCAACGACATCAAGAAGTATGCTGACAATTACCAGACGAAAGTAACGGCCATCTTCGATGAAATCCCCTCCCAGTTGTCAAAGCACGAGAAGAAGTTCCGTCTGTCGGCGCTCAAGGATGATGCTAAGATGCGCGACTATGAGGGCTCGTTCTTCTGGCTTGACGACGCAAAGATCATCAACTGCTGTTACAATACGACTGAGCCGAGTATGGGCTTGCGTCTGAACGAAGACCGGAAAACTCTTAAATGCTATATGGCAGACACGGGACTTCTTCTCAGTCATACGTTCAATGCAAGAGGTCTGATGTCCGGGGAAATATATCAGAAACTGTTGTTTGATAAGTTGGAAATCAATGAAGGGATGCTGATTGAGAACATCGTTGCCCAAATGTTGAAGAGCAAAGGACATAAATTGTACTTCTTCAGCCGCAGTGACGAGGACGCAAACAACCGGATGGAGATAGATTTTCTGATACAGAAGGAAATAGTCACCAGCCGTCACAACATCTCCCCGATTGAGGTGAAAAGCGGACAACGTTATACCCTTAGCTCCTTAAATAAGTGCATTGAGAAATATGGTGAAAACCTGTCTACACCATACGTCCTTCATTCAAAAGATTTGAAGCAGGAAGGAGGAATCATATACCTGCCGTTGTATATGACCCCGCTATTGTAGAGAGTGTTTTGAACGTTGGATTAAATGGGAAAAAGCGGACTGCTGCAGTTGTAGCAATCCGCTTTTATTATTGTGACAAGTTATCTTATAGTAGCTTGTAGCTGCGGGCAATGAAGTCGGAGAGGGCTTTGCCCTTGAGAAGGCCGCTGCCGAGGAGGGCGAGGTCGGTGATCTGACGGGCTTTCTCGGCGCGCTCAGCCTTCGCCTCGTCGGTGGAAGCGTCCTCAGCGCGGAGAGACTCCACGAGCGGGTTCTCAAGGTTCACGACCAGATTGTAGGACTCAGGCATAGAGCCGTAGAAATTCAGTCCGCCGCCAAGGCGTGACATTTCCCTGTACCTTCTCATAAACTCGGACTGGGTAATCTGCACCGGAGCGGCGTCCTTGCCGAGATTGTCGCCTTCGACGTTCCACTCGATCCCTTCCGGAAGTCCGCCCTTGAAAATCTCGTCGAGGGCCTTCTTCTCGTCGTCGGTGAGCTCAGGTTTCTTAACCTCTTCCTTCACGATGAGGCGGTCAACGCTGTCGGAGTCAACCCTTGCGAAGCGGACATTCTCCATCTTCGCCTCAAGAGTGTTGACGAAATAGGAGTCCAGATGGCAGTCCAGAAGAAGCACATCGTAGCCTTTGTTCTTTGCCGCCTCGATGGCTGAGTACTGAGCCTCGGCGTCGGTTGCATAGAGGATTACGAGTTTCTTGTCCTTGTCGGTCTGCTCGGCCTCGATGGCCTTGCGGTAGTCCTCGATGCCGAAATACTTGCCGTCAGTATTCTTCAGAAGGCAGAACTTCATCGCCCTCTCGCAGAACGCCTCGTCGGAAATCATTCCGTACTCGATGAATATCTTGACATTGTCCCATTTCTCCTCGAAGGAAGCTCTTTCGTTCTTGAAGATTTCCTCCAGACGGTCGGCCACCTTCTTTGTGATGTAGCCGGAAATCTTCTTCACATTGGAATCAGCCTGCAGGTAGCTTCTGGACACGTTAAGCGGGATGTCCGGGGAGTCGATGACGCCGTGAAGCAGCGTGAGGTAGTCCGGAACTATGGCCTCAACGGAGTCAGTGACGAACATCTGGTTGCAGTAGAGCTGAATCTTGTTGCGGGTGATTTCCATCTGGTCCTTGATCTTCGGGAAATAGAGGATGCCGGTGAGATTGAACGGGAAGTCCACATTGAGGTGGATGTGGAAAAGAGGCTCGTCAGCGTACGGGTAGAGGGCCTTGTAGAACTTGTTGTAATCCTCGTCGGTGAGCTCCGAAGGCTTGCGGGTCCAGAGCGGCTCCACGGTGTTGATTACATTGTCCTCTTCCGTATCCACATATTTTCCGTCCTTCCATTCCTGTTTCTTTCCGAAAACAATCGGAACAGGCATAAACTTGCAGTATTTGTCCAGAAGGGTCTGAATCCTGCCCTTTGCGGCGAACTCCTCCTCGTCCTTTGAGAGGTAGAGCGTTATGAGGGAGCCTCTTTCGGCCTTGTCGCAGTCTTCCATCGTGTACTCAGGAGAGCCGTCGCAGGTCCACCGTACGGCCTTCGCGCCGTCTTTCCAGCTGAGGGATTCGATGGTGACCTTGTCGGCTACCATAAAGGCAGAGTAGAATCCGAGGCCGAAGTGGCCGATGATGCTGCCGATCTGGTCCTTGTATTTCTCGAGGAACTCTCCCGCTGAGGAGAATGCAATCTGGTTGATGTATTTGTCAATCTCCTCGGCGGTCATACCGATACCGTTGTCGATGATTTTCAAGGTCTTAGCCTGCTCGTCAAGTTCAATCCTGACCTTGAGCTCACCCATTTCGCCCTTGAATTCGCCGGAGGATGCGAGGGCCTTCAGTTTCTCTTCCGCGTCCACCGCATTGGCCACCAGTTCCCTAAGGAATATTTCATGATCCGAATAAAGGAATTTTTTAATGACCGGGAATATGTTTTCCGTAGTCACACCTATTTTTCCGTTTGCCATATCTAGTATATTTAAGTTTCTTAAGTATCCGGGGCTTCAGATATTCAATTATAAAGCCACCGCCCCAAAATGAAAAAGAGACTGACACGATGTCAGTCTCCCTGTCATAATTATGTCTATGCGGTTACCTCGCGGCAATCTCTAAATAAGATGTGGATGGGGTGAAGTTAAAAAGATAGGATGCAAGCCGCGTAACGCAGCAGACCGCTATTTATTTAACCTCCCCTCGGCTGGTCTCGACGGTCAGCCAGTACCCCTTCGTCGAGCGCGGTTTGAAAACCAGACGCACCCAGTCCTTGCGTGTCTGCCCGCAGAGCACCTCCGAATAGAAACTTCCGGAGACAGCGTCAAGGGAGTCGTCTATGACGAGGTCAGGCTCGGTGCAGAAAGTAAGACTGTAGCCGTCGCCCTCGTCGTAAACTCCGTCTGTAACGGTGAGATTCCACTGTTTGCGGGCTAATGAAGACCCGGAAAGAGACCGAAGCACAGCCCTAAAATCGGCCCGATCACCACTCCGTTCCACATAATCGTACGAAACTCCTATACTCCACTGCTCTTCTCCCGTGCACTCCACCTTCAGATTTTCAGTGCTCCACACTCCCCCGACCTCGTCAAGCGGAGTGGAGGAAACGGTTATCTTTCCATAACCCTCAACAATTATATAACCTTCTTCATCCTTAACGGAGATTTTCCTTCGTATAGAAAAATTCGAATCGGCGTTCTGAGCCTCTGCGGGAAGTTTCAAGAAATTTTGAATTTCAAGCCAGTCCGCCACATTTTCCTTCGTATCGACGACCGCCATTTTATACAGCTCGTTTCCATATAAGGAAAGAGTGGATGCGTCCATACGGGTATTCCAGGCGCCGTCTTCAAGTTTGCAGGAAGCGAGTGCGAGGGAAAGAAGGGTGAGAGTAATTATCGTTATCTTTTTCATATTCCGGATTCTATTGCTATGTCCCTTGCGGTCAAAAACTTAAAAACGGTAGCCGACACCTATCTGCGCTCCGAAGTATTCCGGGCCAGCACCCAATTCCAAGAGTCCGAACACATCCTTGCCAAATTCCAGTCCCACTATGTCAAGCTGAGGAAAAACATAGAGTGAAGACATCGTCCCGTTGGGGTTTCCGAGGACAGCGCATACTCCAACGGAGGAATAGCCCCTGAAATAACGTCTGTTAACCCAGGTAAACCTCGCCATAGCGCAAAGGTCCACATAATGTTCGTGTTTGTCACCCAGGAAACGGCCGTCATCAGCAGAAAAAGTTTTGGCCCAGACGCAATGGTAACCGAGGGACGACTCAAGAGAAAACCAGGTGCGGAAATGATAAACGAAATTGGCCGAAATCAACCCGGTTGTGCGCACAGACCCGTTGTAGGGGGAATACAAATCTGAAAGTAAATCGGATCTCTGCGTGAATTGAAAACCGCGCTGCGCAGGATAAAGATTGCTCAGGCCGCTCATCCCTCCAGGGTATCCGCCCCAGGTGACGCTTACTTGATAGCGTTTCTGCGGAGGGACTCCTCTTGCATCAAGGGAAGTCTCTGCGCCAAGAGAGAGAACCAGCAGGGCGAAAGCGGCTGCGAATATTTTCCTGTTCATTTTCATTGCAAGGGGTTTTGTAAAAGTTCGAAAACCAAGAGTATAGATGATGAGCGGGGAAAAATGTTGCAGGGAGGACAAAAAAAGTGTGATTGGGAATCCAACCACACTTCAAGACATAAATGACAGTGAGACAAAGTCTCTTTTTATTTGTACAAGAATCTCTTGATACTCATCTTTGGAGTCTTCTCGAACGGAGCGTCGACAATCTCCACCTTCGTAATCTGGCTGTAGGCCGGGAGTTCCTTGTTCAAAAGAACCTGCATCTGGTGCATCTGCTCGGAAACAGCCTCGCCGTCAAGGCCGTCGGCTTCGAGTTTCTTCTGGTCGAGATAGACAAGAGCCACAATCTTGGATGCCCTGTCAACCACCACTGACTCAACCACATACGGCTGATTGTTCACCATAGCTTCGATTTCCTCCGGGTAGATGTTCTGGCCTGAAGAGGAGAGAATCATATTCTTGCTCCTGCCCCTGATGAAGATGTTTCCGTCGGCGTCGATGACCCCGAGGTCACCGGTTCTGAGCCAGCCGTCCTCGGTGAAGGCGGCCTTGGTGGCCTCCTCGTTCTTGTAGTAGCCGCTCATGATGCTGGTTCCGCGGGCCTGAATCTCACCCACAATTCTCTGAGGGTCCTCCGAGTCAATCCTGGCCTCGGCCCTGTCCACAACCTTTCCGCAGGAGCGGACGACGAACTTGTCGCAGCTCTCGTAGGCAAGAAGCGGAGCGGCCTCGGTCATACCGTAACCGATGGTGAACGGAAGTCCGATTTTTTTGAACCACTGCTCCACGTCAGGATTGAGGGCGGCGCCGCCCATAATGATCATCCTTATTTTTCCGCCAAAGGCAGCGATGAGCTTTTCGCGTATCTTCTTGTATATGATTGAGTTCACTCCAGGAATCTTGAGAGCGGCCTTCATAGCGGGCTTGCTTACGATGGGGAGCACCGCAGACTTGAAGATTTTCTCCATCACGAGCGGAACCGTAATTATAAGGTATGGATGAACCTCCTTCATCGCCCCAAGAAGCAGCTGCGGAGTCGGGGTCTTGCCGAGGTAGTAGATTGTAGTGCCGCCACAGAGAGGGTAGATGAGCTCGAACATAAGTCCGTACATATGCGCCATCGGGAGCATTGAAACCATCGTGTCCGTAGGGTATGAAGGGATGTTCTTCTGGCCGAACTCGACATTGGCGCTGAGGCACTCGTAGCGGAGCATTACGCCCTTAGGTGCGCTGGTGGTGCCGGAAGTGTAGTTAATGATGGCGAGGTCGCTTGCGTTGTCGGTCGGATAATCGACGTTTTCGCGGGTGAACCCGAGCGGATATTTCTTGTCGAAAGCCTCCTGAAGGTTGTCCATAGCCTCCTGCACAGCAGGCTCGGTGCAGTAGAGAAGCGAAAAGTCGTCAACTGAGATGACAGCTTTAAGACGCGGCATTGAGGCTACATTGAGTTGCTTCCAAAGGTCCTTGTTGGTGAAGAGGATGCTGCTCTCGGAGTGGTCCACGAGGGAGTTGATGCTGTCCGGCTTGAAGTCGGCGAGTATAGGAACGACCACGGCCTCGTAGGTGTTGGCGGCGAGGAATGAGATACCCCATTTTGCCGAGTTCTTGGCGCAGATGGCGATTTTGTCGCCCTTCTTCACACCTGCCTTCTCGAAGCAGAGGTGGAACTTCGCAATGAGCGTGGCCACCTGCTGGAAGGTGAATACATCGCCCCTGTAATTGCACAAGGCGGGCTTTTCCCAATTGTCGCGGATAGCCTCAGTGAGCCTTGTGAAATAATGTTTCATTGGTCCTGTGTACATATTTTTAGCTTTATATTTATTCTACAAATCACGGGGTCTGGCGGGTGTTTTCTTTGCCTCCATTGGGAATGCTTTTCCCCGAGCCCGGCGCCGTTATGCAAATTCGGTGCAAAAATAGGGAAAGAGAAATAGAGGATTTTATTTTTTCCTATATTTGTGGTGAAACTTCGCCGATTTGTGGTGAAATTGGCTGCAAAATTCGCAGGATTCTCCCTTTCCGAAGGTCAGCCACAGCCGGCGCAAACCCAGACATTATGAGAAAGAAACCCATCGTGGCGCTCGTCTATGACTTCGACGGCACCCTCTCCCCCGGCAATATGCAGGAATTCGGATTCATCCAGGCAATCGGAAAGCGCCCGGACGAGTTCTGGACGGAAAGCGACGACATAGCCATCGGGCAGGACGCCAGCAACATCCTAAGTTATATGAAACTTATGTTCGACGAGGCCCGCCGCCAGGGCATCAGCCTCACCCGCGAGCGGTTCCGCTCCTTCGGGACTGGCATTGAGCTTTTCGACGGAGTGAAAGAGTGGTTCAGCCTCGTGAACAAATACGGCGAGGACCACGGGGTCATCGTGGAGCACTACATCAACTCCTCAGGGCTCGCGGAGATGATTGAGGGCACGCCTATAGCCGGCGAGTTCAAGCGGATTTTCGCCTGTTCCTACCTCTACGACGAGCGGGGCGAGGCCATCTGGCCGGGAGTGGCGGTGGACTACACGGCGAAGACCCAGTTCCTGTTCAAAATCAACAAGGGCATCCTCAGCATCCGCGACAACAAGAAGGTGAACGAGAGCCAGATGGAGGACAAGAAGCGGATTCCGTTCCCGCATATGATTTATTTCGGCGATGGGGAGACGGACGTTCCGTGTATGAAAATAGTGAAGATGTTCGGGGGCCATTCCATCGCGGTCTACAACCCCGACAAGCCGCAGAAGGTAAAGTGCGCCGCCACTCTTCTGAAGCAGGGCCGGGTAAATTTCATCACCCCCGCCCGCTACACGGCCGACAGCCGCACATTCGAGCTCGTCTGCTCCATCATAGACCTGATCAAAGCCGACTACGTCCTCCACGAACTGGCCAAGCGTAAATAAAAAAAATCCCGGGTTGATGCCCGGGATTTTTTATTTGTGCTTGTGTGCAGCTGCTTAGAGTGCTATCACGATTGAGCGGGAGAGAGGCGCATTGCCGGAGTCGGTCTTTACGATTTCGGACTTGGTCTGGATGCGGGAAGCGGAGATGTTGTACTTGTTTACGAGAAGGTCTTTCACGTACTGTACACGTTTCTCTGCAAGCTTCTTGTTGCGCGCTTCTGAACCGGTGTTCTTGTCGGCTGTACCGGTGAGAACGATGGTGCGGTTATCGTCAACGTTTGCAATCACGGTCTTCACGTAGTAGTCGAGGTGGAGACGCTCCTTGACAGGAAGCTCGGTCTCGCCGATGTTGAAGTACATAATCGCGTCGTTGACCTCGTCAAGTCCGCCCTTCTTGTTGGCTGCTTCCTTGCGTGCAGCCTCGGCGTCAGCTTTGGCCTGAGCAATCTCGTCGTCCTTCTGGGCGAGAGCCTTGTCCTTGGCTGCGGACTCGGCCTTGGCTGCGTCAAGCGCGCTGTTTGCGTCGCTGATTGCATTCTGGGCGTCGTTCCACTGCTCGCGGGTTACGCCTGCGGACCTTCTCCAGTTGGTCTTTCCGAGGTTCACATTCAGTCCGAGGGCCGCTGAAATCTCGGCTGCCACTCCGCCGGTCTTGGAGAGTGCACGGCCGTTGTAGAACATTCCGCGGATGTCAAGAGTGATGTCGAGTCTCTGATGTACTTTGAAAGCATTGTAGAGACCGGCACCTGCGGCGAACTCCTTGTGGGCGCAGCTGAGCTTGCCCTCGGAGTTGTTCTTGTTTCCGGTCAGAAGGAGACCTGCGTGAAGATAAGGAACGCAGCTGTAAACCCTTGACTCCCTGTAGCCCCAGAACTCATTGCAGATGTTCCACATAAATTCACCGTGGATGTAGCCGTATGCCAGACGGTTCACATACCTTCCGTCCTGCTCGGTGTAGAAGAGAGGCTGACGCTCTGCGCTTGAAGAGCCGCGGGCTGTGACTCCCTGGAAACCGGTCCTCACCGCATAGCACGGAGTGAGCCATTTTGTAAGATTAATCTCAGCGTTTCCGCCGACACCCGGCCTCACGCCGCGCGAGCCGATAACGTTGACTCCGCCGGCAACGCCGATTGACCAGTTGTCCCAAAAGCCGTTTGTCTCGTACGGACCGCGAACAATCTTGCCATTAGCGTCCCTGTTTCCATCCTCCTGCGCGAAAGCCGCTGCAGAAATGGTGAGGACTGCCAAGACTGTTAAAAACTTTTTCATAATCAAATGGCAATAAATGTTCTTTGTAAAAAAAACGGTTTAACGGAACTATGACTTTGGCCCGTTAAACCGACTCAGATTTTGTCTTTACTTGTTGAGCGCAGTCGCAACGTCAACGGCGCAAGCCACGGTGCAGCCCACCATAGGGTTGTTTCCGATGCCGAGGAAGCCCATCATCTCAACGTGTGCCGGGACTGATGAGGAACCTGCGAACTGGGCGTCAGAGTGCATACGGCCCATTGTGTCGGTCATACCGTAGGAAGCAGGACCTGCGGCCATATTGTCCGGGTGAAGGGTACGGCCTGTGCCGCCGCCGGATGCCACTGAGAAATACGGCTTGCCGGCAAGGATGCGCTCCTTCTTGTAGGTGCCGGCTACAGGGTGCTGGAAACGGGTAGGGTTGGTTGAGTTGCCTGTGATGGAAACGTCAACGCCCTCGTGCCACATAATTGCAACGCCCTCGCGGACATCGTCAGCGCCATAACACTTTACCTTCGCCCTCGGACCGTCGCTGTAGGCGATTTCACGGACAACCTCAAGTTTTCCGGTGAAATAGTCGAACTTGGTCTGGACGTATGTGAATCCGTTGATGCGGGAGATAATCTGTGCGGCGTCCTTTCCGAGACCGTTCAGGATGCAGCGGAGAGGCTCCTTGCGGACTTTGTCAGCCTTAGCGGCGATTTTGATTGCGCCCTCTGCCGCTGCGAATGACTCGTGGCCTGCGAGGAATGCGAAGCACTTGGTCTCCTCGCGAAGAAGCATCGCTGCGAGGTTTCCGTGTCCGAGACCGACCTTGCGGTCGTCAGCTACGGAACCCGGGATGCAGAATGACTGGAGACCCACTCCGATTGCCTCGGCAGCCTCGGAGGCGTTCTTGCAGCCCCTCTTCAGAGCGATTGCAGAACCCACTACATATGCCCACTTCGCGTTCTCGAAGCAGATAGGCTGGGTTTCTTCGCAAGTCTTGTATGGATCGAGGCCATATTTCTCGCAGATTGCGTTTGCCTCTTCGATGTCTTTGATTCCGTTCTCGTTGAGCGCAGAGAGTATCTGTTTGATACGGCGATCCTGGCTTTCGAACTTAACTTCTCTTATCATTGCTAAATCTCCTTATTCTTTACGTGGATCAATATACTTAACTGCGCCGGCCTCAGCGGTGAAACGGCCGTAGGTGCTGGTGACCTGCTTGAGAGCCTCGTTTGCGTCAACTCCCTTCTTCACGAGGTCCATCATCTTGCCGAGGTGAACGAACTCATATCCGCAGATTTCGTTGTTCTTGTCGAGCGCGATGGTCTTGATGTAGCCCTCAGCCATTTCGAGGTAGCGCGGGCCCTTTGCGAGAGTGCCGTAGATTGTGCCGACCTGGCTGCGGAGTCCTTTTCCGAGGTCCTCGAGACCTGCTCCGATCATAAGTCCGCCCTCAGAGAATGCTGACTGGGTACGTCCATAGACAATCTGGAGGAAAAGTTCGCGCATTGCGGTGTTGATGGCGTCGCAGACGAGGTCCGTGTTGAGAGCCTCGAGAATTGTCTTTCCCGGGAGGATTTCTGCGGCCATTGCAGCAGAGTGGGTCATTCCGGAGCAGCCGATTGTCTCGACAAGAGCCTCCTGAATGACTCCGTCCTTCACATTGAGGGTAAGTTTGCAGGCACCCTGCTGAGGTGCGCACCAACCTATTCCGTGAGTGAGTCCGGAAATGTCTGTAACTTCCTTTGCCTTAACCCATTTTCCCTCTTCAGGAATTGGAGCGGGGCCGTGATTCGGGCCCTTTGCGACGCAGCACATCTGCTGCACTTCGTGAGAATAAACCATAAGAAAAAATCAATATATTTTTAGTCATTTTTATGCGCCTTCCGCCTCATCCACAGGGGCCGCTTTCACAAGGGGCTGACAGGGCGATTGCATAGGCGCACAATTCGCGGGCAAAGTTAATGATTTTTCGCGATTTACGAGAATTTTTCAGCATTTTTCAAGTTTTTTGCGAATATTTTTGAGCATTTTGCCCCTTTTTGGTATCAATTTGCCTAAATTTGCGTCCGCATCGCTTACAGACGCTTCAAGATGGACAGGACACAGAAAATAAAGAGACTTCTATGCAAGGCGGAGATTGTTCTCCGGGGGCACATTCTCAATCCCCTGTGGGGGTCGCACCTGGAGCGCCGCCGCGTCCGCGGAGAAGCCATCCAAAGGGCAGTGTGCCGCTATCTTGAGTCCTACCGGGGCTTCATCGCGGGCCTTGCGCCGGAGGGAGTGGATGTTAAAGACTCTTCCCGCCACATATTCAGCATCTGGTTTCAGGGAGAAGCGGCCGCGCCGCCCCTCGTGAAAGCCTGCTGGGAGAGCGTCAGGCGCAGCTGTCCCGAGCCGCTCACCGCTCTGGACTCGGAGACCGTATTTGAATGGATAAGTCTTCCTGAGCACATAGTGAGGAAATGGAAAGAAGGGAAAATCCGCCCCGCCCACTTTGCGGACATCTGCCGGCTCGCTCTTCTGGAGAAATACGGCGGAGTGTGGGTGGATGCGACGGACTATGTCAGCTCGCCCTTCCCGGAGTGGCTCTGGGAGTGCGACTTTTTCGTCTATATGAGCGGAGAGAGGCAGAGAGGCTGCCACTCGTTCATCCAGAACTGCTTTATCCGCGCGAAGAAAGGGTCATTTCTCGCAGGAGCCTGGCTGAGCCTCATCTATGAATACTGGAAGCGGGAAGACGGCCCGATGGACTATTTCATCCACCAGCTGCTCTTCAAGATGCTTGTGGAGAATAACGCTCTGGCAGCCAAGGAGTTCGAGGCGATGCCGCACCTCTGCCAGGACCCGACCCACGAAGTCTGGTTCGCTCACGGCGCCGAGCCTTTCGACCCCGAAAAATGGGCCGCGATGACCTCCGCCGCGCTTTTCCAAAAGACCGAATTCAAATCCGCCCTCGCCACATCGCCCGACCCCAACTCCAACGCCTACCACCTGATAAACTCAGATAAGGAATAAGCAGAGAGTGGAAAGGAGGAGGCCTCAGAGAGCGTGTCCTCCCTGGAATCTCTCTATTGTTTAGAGAGTTTGTCAGCGAGTTTCGCCTGAAACGGCTCCAGGAAATTGCGGGTCCATTTCGCCTTTTTATCCTCCGGGACCCCGTCGGCATAAATTGCCTCCGCCTCCTGCAGTGCCGTCTGAAGACTGCGGATTTTGAAATCCCTGGATGAGGAGGTTATGTAGCTGCGAAGATTCGGGTAGTAGAAATAGAGCGGAAGATTCAGAATCGTGGCCCTGCGCGTTCGGAGCAGAACCGCGCTCCACCACGGGAAATCCTCGTAAATTATGCCCTCCGGGAACCTCAGGTCCACAATCCTGCCGGTGCGGTAAAGACAGCGCCAGGGCTGGCAGTGTTTCACCGCCCAGCGGGGCTCGATGCCCTCCGGGCGGGAATACTCCGAAGCATAGTCAAAAATGTCGTCCACCACCTTGAAAGGCACTTTCGCAGCGTCATATTTTTTAAATTTCGGCACATTCCCGGCGCGAAGCCCCAGAAACTCCCTGATCATATTCCGGGTCCTGTAGGGCCGGTCGTAGGTGAACGCGACCAAATCCGAAGAGTCCGCCTCAATCCTCTCCGCACAGAGATCCATAGTCTGGGGATGAAGGAAATCGTCGCTGTCCAGAAAAAGGATATATTCCCCCCGGACGTTCTCAAGGGCGATGTTCCTCGCGCGGGAGACCCCTCCGTTGGGAGTGTGAATGACCCTGATCCTGGGGTCGGCGGCGGAAAGGGAATCCAGAAGAGAAGGGGTGGAGTCGGTGCTTCCGTCATCCACGCACACGGCCTCCCAGTCCCTGCAGGTCTGATTCTGAAGGCTCCCAAGGCAGCGGGCGATGTATTTTTCGGCGTTATAAACGGGGATGATGACGGAAATCATAATGTAAGGCTGTTTTCAACTGTGCGATGCCCCGCAGGACACTTTCCCGGGGACCATTTTCCCGTCAGCAAAAGTAGCATTTATTATTCAATTTGCCTACCTTTGCAGCTCAAAACTTCAAATGGGTCAGAAAAAACGCATATTCCTTTTCGCCGCCTACTCCCCTTCCGGGAAAGTCGGGGCTTCGTTGGAAAGTTACCTAAGGGCTCTCGCGGGCCTCGGGGATGTCGTCTTCTGCGCCGACTCCCCTCTTGAGGAAGATGCCCTCGGAAGCATCGGAAAGTATGTCCTTCACGCCGAGGCGCTTCATCACGCCCAGTACGACTTCGGTTCCTACAAAAGGGACTGGGAGTGGGCAAAGGAGAACCTCGGAGACCTCGCCGGCTACGACTTCCTCTACCTTGTGAACGACTCAGTCTTCGGCCCGGTAAGGGACCTCGAACCGACTCTGGAAGACCTTGAAAATCAGGGAACCGGGGCATTCGGCCTTGTGTATAACCCCCACCGGAAGACTCCCCATCTGCAGTCGTGGTTTGTGGGCCTGGGAAAGGAAGTTTTCTCTTCAGTTTGGTTCGACACTTTTCTTCGAGGAGTTTCTTCTGAAGGAAGCAAGAGCGATGTGTGCCAAAAGTATGAAACCGGCCTCACCGCCCTTTTGCGGGAAAACGGCGTCAGCCTCGGCTATGCCTTCACCGCCCCCCATAAAAGCATCTACAACGACCCCCTGAAATATGTCCGGAAGGGCCTTCCCTTTGTCAAGAAATCCTCATTCACCCGTCACGGAGGCAGCCTCGGGAGGCAGATTGCCGCGATAGCGCGGGAGTTCCCTTCACCCGGGACTGAGGCTATGCTGGAGGAGGCGCGGGACACTTTCGGAAAAGAATATATGGACCATTTCCTCAGCCAGAGCCCGCTTGAGGCCATAAAAAGAAAAATACACTACCTCTATGGAAAACTCGCAAAATAACGGCAGACCGTTCCTCGTTTCAGTCGCAAGGGACTTCAATATGTACGACAAGTGCGTCGGGACGAATCCGAATCTGGACGCCTTCAGAAAGATTGTCTTCCACAACGACGTGCAGAACCTCTCGATTACCGAACGCTACAACTGGTTCATCGACAAGTTCCTCCCCGGGGAGGACTGCTGGGTGGTCTTCTGCCACGAAGACTGGAGAGCGGACGAAGATCTGGCGGCGGTCCTACTGGGCCTCGACCCTGGGAAAATCTACGGACCGATAGGCGTATTTCTTCAGCACAGGCACTACAGGGATGTCTATTACCACGTCGGACGCATACGGATGTGCCGCAAGGACGGAAGCGATCTAATCTGCCTCGGCCAGAATTCGATGGCGCGGGGAAGGGTGGACACGCTTGACTGCCAGTGCGTTATAGTCCACTCAAGTCTTATACGCAAATTCGGCCTCCGCTTTGACGAAAACCTGCGCTACGATATGTATGTGGAGGATTTCTGCGCATCGGCACACGAAAAATACGGGCTCATCACCGAGGTCTGCCCCATCCGCTGCACCCACTTTTCCTACGGGGTGCTGGGAGAGTCTTTCTACAATGCCCTGGGATATATCCGGGACAAATTCAAGAACTCACGCAAGGGCTATCTTTCAGTAGTCGGCGACAAGAGCTGGTTCGGTCACCGCAACCATTGGGTTATCCACCGCACACATTTTCCGCGCATTACGAGCCATTTCAACATCGCCATCGACAAACGCAACCGTTAACGGCACGAATTTTCCTATAAGAGCCTCCGCGTCAGGTTTGCCGCCAAAATCCCGCACCCGCGAGTCCCGGCAAAACATACGCCTGCAAACTTTAGATTGTCACTGAAATGGGAAAGCCTTCAGATACACTTCTCGCCGAAGCCCCGGAAAACGGGCAGGCCGCCGCAACGAGAGTTCTCGTCGTGCTGCACATCTATTATGAGCAGTTCGCCGACTATTACCTCTCGAAACTCAGAAACATAAACGGCTGCGAGTGGGATTTGATTGTGACCGGGCACGACCTGTCGCCGATGATGCACGAAAAGGTCCTTGCAGTGAAGCCTGATGCCGCTTTCCTGCAAACTCCCAATGTCGGCTACGACGTCTGGCCGTTCATCTGCGCTGTGAAACAGACTGACCTGGGGAAATACAGTTTTGTGATAAAACTCCACACGAAAAATCAGGACAAAAAGGTGACAGTGCGGCTTAACGGCATTTATTACGACGGGGAGAAATGGCGCTACGAACTCGTGGACTCTCTCATCGGGTCTGCGAGCCGCTTCAGAAAGGTCGAGTCCATCTTCGCGTCGAACCCCAAAGCCGGAATCGCCTACCCGATAAGCCTCGATGTGGAACGCGGCACGGTCCTCAGAGAGGACACGGTGGATCTGGAGAAGGAGATGGCAAGGCTTGGGTTCAAGGCGAAAAGCAACACATTCTGCGCCGGGACTATGTTCGCCGTGAAGGCCGATGCGCTCCGCTATCTTCAAAAAAGCAACATCTCCGAAGACCTGTTCCAGGGTTCGAGTCCCTGTCACGGAGGGGGTTCGATGGCGCACGTCTATGAAAGGCTCCTCTGTATGGCGGTGGTATCCCAGGGCTATGAAGCCGTGCTTCTCAAGAACAGGCTCATCCGGCGCATCTACCCGAAACTCCGGAATGTCGGAGAATGGGTGTTCTCCCTCGACCGCAAGGGGCCTTTATGCGAAAAATATCTCACCCTCTTCGGCCACGATTTCCGGCTGAGCGGCAAATAGAAAGGTTATTTCTAAAGAGTCCGAAACCCGGTCACTTGACATTTCGGCACAAAACTCTGTAGGCGAACCATTGCCAGAGGCGCTTCAGTAGGCCCGGCCGTTTCAGGGGATGCGCCGCAAGAAATTCCTCCGCCACCCTTTCCTTTTCGGGGGTGCGGTCGTTGCGGGCGAAAAAATAGTCCACCGTAAGGAGCATTGCGGACGTTTTGGGGCCGAGGGTCGGGAGGCCCCTCCGGAATTTGTGCTCAAGATATTCGCTGATTGTCTTTGTGCAGTAGTGTCTCAGAACGACCGCATCTTCCGCCTCGAAATCGTAGGGGCGGAACGGCGAATTTTCAACGGGACGGCCCGCCCAGTCGCAGACTCTGTCTTTAAGGAACTCGGAGGTCGGAGTATGCGCGGTTTCAGTCCAGAGGGAAGGAGTTTTCGTTGTCCGCACGATGGATTTCACGTGGTTGTTTTCCGGGAATCCCCCTTCGGGCCTCACCTGCCAGTCAAGAGGTTTCCGGGGAGCGGAGAACCGCTCCCACAGTGGCCGGCCGTCGTTTCTTATGAGGCCGTTGTCGTCGTAGCACCTCCAGTTGACGTGGATGACGTCATAGTTTTCCAGCCCCGGAATGGAGTCAAGCCACTCCTGGACGCTGCCGTACTTTCCCCTGAGGTCGAGAAATTCGTCGCAGTCGAAAAAGGCGGTCCAGCCGTATCGGGGCGAGAGCTTCCGGGTGCAGTCGTTGTAGGCCGGAAGCTGGGCGCGGGCCCTCCCCCTATAGTCCACGATGTCCACAAAGCCACTCTCGACATAGTCCCCGATCACATCCCGGAAATCCTCCCCGTCCGGGTCGTTGTTGTCATAAATCCTGATGTGGGAGAAGCCCAGGGCAAGATAATGCTCCACAAACTCCCGAATGTAGTCGTTCTCG
This sequence comes from Flexilinea sp., assembly GCA_963589825.1. Lineage (GTDB taxonomy): Bacteria > Bacteroidota > Bacteroidia > Bacteroidales > UBA932 > Cryptobacteroides. The sequence continues at coordinate 22,835 of CAVAMP010000021.1, forward strand.
TTTTTTCCGATGCAGCAGAGAAGCACTCCGCCTTCAAAGCCTTTTTCTTTCATATTCTTCGGGTCAATTTATCGAATACAATTTGCGAAAGTAGTGTAAAATGCTGGAATCGCAAAATGTTTTTGAAATGCGGGGGGATATGAGTAAATTTGCGTTTTGTTTGAAACGGTTTCCGCCCCCGGGGCATCTTTACTTCGCGAGGTGCCGCTTCAGAGCGGAAAAGAGATATTAAGGTAGAATCCATATATGAACGTAATCAAAACTGACATCGACGGGGTTGTCATTCTGGAGCCTAAGGTTTTCGGGGACAACCGGGGATATTTTTTCGAGTCCTTCTCCGAAAGGGATTTTTGCAAAGAGGTGCGCCCGGTGCGCTTCGTGCAGGACAACGAGAGCAAATCCCGTTACGGGGTGCTCCGCGGGCTGCATTTCCAGAAACCCCCGTTTGCGCAGAGTAAGCTCGTGAGAGTCGTCAGGGGGGCGGTGCTGGACGTCGCAGTTGACATCCGCAAAGGTTCGCCGACTTTCGGCAAGTACGTTGCCGCAGAGCTCACCGAGGACAACCACCGCCAGCTTTTCATCCCGCGCGGATTCGCACACGGGTTCGCCGTTCTCTCCGACGAGGTTGTGTTCCAGTATAAATGCGACAATTTCTACGCTCCCGAGTCTGAGGGGGCTCTTGCCTGGAACGACCCTGCGCTCGGAATCGACTGGAGGCTCTCCCCGGAGGATGTGATTCTCTCCGAAAAGGACAAATGCCATCCGCTTCTTAGCCGGATCGACTCTCCGTTTGTCTGGGGCGAAGACCTCTATCCCGAAATCAGCAAATAAAAGACACGGGGCCTCGGAACCCGACAGTCCCTGCATTCAAACCGATAAACACAAAAATATGAAAGGCATAGTTCTCGCCGGAGGCTCCGGCACACGGCTCTACCCCATCACGAAGGGCGTCAGCAAACAGATGCTCCCGATTTTCGACAAGCCGATGATCTACTACCCCATTTCCACGCTTATGCTCGCGGGAATCAGGGACATTCTCATCATCTCCACCCCACTGGACCTTCCGGGGTTCCGCCGTCTTCTCGGGGACGGAAGCGACTACGGGGTCCGTTTCTCCTACGCCGAGCAGCCTTCGCCTGACGGACTTGCGCAGGCCTTCATAATCGGAGAGGAGTTCATCGGGGACGACTGCGCCTGCCTTGTGCTGGGAGACAACATTTTCCACGGTATGGGATTCGAGGCGATGCTCGAAGATGCGGTAGCCGATGCGGAGAAAGGGCTTGCGACGGTGTTCGGATATTGGGTTTCAGACCCCGAGAGATATGGCGTCGCCGAGTTTGACGCCAAGGGGAAGTGCCTCTCAATCGAGGAAAAGCCCGCAAAACCGAAATCAAATTATGCCGTTGTCGGGCTCTATTTCTACCCGAACAAGGTGGTGGACGTTGCGAAAAACATCAAGCCTTCCGCACGCGGGGAGCTGGAAATCACGACGGTGAACCAGAGGTTCCTGGAGGAAGGGAGCCTTAGGGTGAAGACGCTCGGAAGAGGCTTCGCCTGGCTTGACACCGGCACCCACGACAGCCTTTCGGAGGCTTCGACCTTCATCGAGGTCATCGAGAAAAGGCAGGGGCTCAAAATCGGATGCCTCGAGGAAATCGCCTTCAGACGCGGCTGGATTGACTCCGCGAAGATGAGGGAGATAGCCGCGCCGATGATTAAGAACGAATATGGACAATATCTCCTCAGGCTCGCCGAGGAAGGGAAATAGCAGAATAGCGCGCCTGTAGGATTTATAGAAATTGGACAGAAAAAAAATATGAAACTGCTTGTTACCGGTGCCAACGGACAGCTTGGCAATGAAATGAGACTTGTCGCAGGGGAAACTCCCTGGGAGTGGGTGTTCACGGATGTAGTTGACGCAAAGGAAGTTGAAACCGTACATCTTGACATAACGGACCTGGAAGCCGTCCGGGGCATCGTCCGCAGCGAAGGGATTGACGCGGTGGTGAACTGCGCCGCCTACACCAATGTGGACGCCGCCGAAAGCAACGAACTCCTCGCGGAAAAGCTCAACGCCGACGCTCCCGAGAACCTCGCGCGTGCCATCAACGAAACAGGAGGGCTTCTGGTGCAGATTTCAACCGACTACGTTTTCGGGAAAGAGCCCTACAATGTGCCCTGCCGCGAGGATCAGAAAGGCACGCCTACAGGAGTTTACGGGCTCACGAAGCTCCACGGGGAGCAGAAAATCCAGAGCCTCGGCGGAGATTATGTGATTATCCGCACGGCCTGGCTCTACTCCGAGTTCGGAAAGAATTTCTGCAAGACTATGATGGCGCTCACTTCTTCCAAGCCGGAAATCAAGGTCGTTTTCGACCAGGCCGGCACCCCGACCTACGCGCTTGACCTCGCGGAGGTCATCGTGAAGGTGCTCTCCGACTGGGAAGCCGAGAGGAAGGGCGCCTGCAGGACAGTTTCCGCGCCAGAGGCTGCCCAAGAGGGCGCAAAATACTCAAAGACAGGCATTTACCACTTCAGCAACGAGGGCGTCTGCTCGTGGTTCGACTTCGCGAAGATGACTGCGGAATATGCCGGGAACGCCGCGTGCCGCATTCTCCCCTGCCACAGCGACGAGTTCCCCAGCCCTGTGCGCCGCCCCGCCTACTCCGTTCTCGACAAGACAAAGATAAAGGAAACCTTCGGTGTGGAAATCCCCTACTGGACCAGTTCCCTCCGCCGGTGCATAGGCAATCTTCTAAAAAAATAAGGCCCCCCCCGCGGGCTGCTCTTTAAGGTTTCCTTCAAAGAGGCCCGGGCGAACATAGAGACCCCATAACAACACAAACAATATGGCAAAAAGGACAATAATGATTACAGGCGGCGCAGGCTTCATCGGAAGCCACGTCGTTCGCCTTTTCGTGAACAAATATCCAGGCTACAGGATTATAAATGTGGACAAACTCACCTACGCCGGCAACCTCGCGAACCTTCGCGACATCGAATCCAGACCGAACTACCGCTTTGTCAAAATGGACATCTGCGACTTCGACGGGATACTCGCCCTTATGAAGGAAGAGGGAGTGGACGGAGTCATCCACCTTGCCGCCGAAAGCCACGTGGACCGATCCATCAAGGACCCGTTCACCTTCGCGCAGACCAATGTCCTGGGCACACTGAGCCTCCTGCAGGCCGCCCGCCTCTACTGGGAGTCGCTGCCCGAGAAATATGAGGGCAAACTTTTCTACCACATTTCCACCGACGAAGTTTACGGAGCTCTCGAAATGACCCGTCCGGAGGGAGTGGAGCCGCCGTTCACGACAAAGGCCTCCTCTGGGAAGCACCACCTTGCCTACGGCGAGGATTTCTTCACGGAGACCACCAAATACAACCCTCATTCTCCATATTCAGCCGCCAAAGCCTCTTCAGACCACTTTGTGAGGGCGTTCCACGACACCTACGGCTTCCCGTCCATAGTCACGAACTGCTCGAACAATTACGGTCCGTACCAGTTCCCGGAGAAGCTCATACCGCTGTTTATCAACAACATCCGTCACCGCAAGCCCCTCCCTGTCTATGGAAAGGGCGAGAATGTGAGGGACTGGCTCTATGTGGAGGACCACGCCAGGGCGATTGACTTGATTTTCCATAAGGGCACCCCGGCCGAGACCTACAACATCGGCGGGTTCAACGAGTGGAAGAACATCGACATAATAAAGGTGGTGATTGCGACGGTGGACAGGCTCCTGGGGCGCCGGGAGGGCGAAGACCTCGGCCTTATAACCTTTGTCACCGACCGTCCGGGCCACGACGCGCGCTACGCCATCGACTCCTCGAAGCTCCAGAGGGAGCTGGGCTGGGAGCCGTCGCTTCAGTTCGAGGAGGGCATCGAAAAGACCGTCCGCTGGTATCTTGACAACCAGGAGTGGATGGACAATGTCACGAGCGGCGACTACCTGAAGTACTACGAGTCTATGTACTCAGGAAGATAGTGCACCCCGCTTGGGAGAGAGTGTACCGGGGTACCGACCGATGGGAAAAATGGATATAGCCCGAATGAAATAAAAATGAACTCAAGTTTCGCTGCGAAACTTGACAAGGGCTTCTGCCCGCCGGCCCTGAGGGCCGTAAAAAATCCCCCTGACAGGGGGTGCAGGGGGTTCAGATAAAAATGCGGGAGGGTTTGTGTGAGGGAAAAAGTGCGTGGGATTTGAGAGTTTAATTAGAGGGGAAAGGTTTATATATGAATAAGTTAGATACTTGCGAAAGTTGAAATAATGAATAAATTCCATATTGTTTCGGATTATCAGCCCGCAGGCGACCAGCCCGGAGCGATAGACGGCATCTGCAAGGCCCTCGGGCAGGGAGTGGATGCCGTCACTCTTCTCGGTGTCACCGGCTCCGGAAAGACTTTCACAATGGCGAACGTCATCGAGAGGCTCCAGCGGCCGGCGCTCATACTCAGCCACAACAAAACCCTCGCGGCGCAGCTCTACGGCGAGTTCAAGTCCTTTTTCCCGAACAACGCCGTCGAGTATTTCGTCTCCTACTACGACTACTATCAGCCGGAGGCATATATCCCCACCACCGACACCTACATCGAAAAGGACCTGAGCATCAACGACGAGATTGAGAAGCTCCGCCTCAGCGCGGCCTCGGCCCTGATGTCCGGAAGGAGGGACGTTGTCGTCATCTCCAGCGTCTCCTGCCTCTACGGAATAGGAAACCCGGAAGACTTTCATTCCCAGACGGTTGTGGTGAAAAAGGGAGAGCGGAGAAGCCTCACCCGCCTTCTCTACCAGCTGGTGGACGCGCTCTATTCCCGCACCGAGACCGATTTCAAGAGGGGAACATTCCGAGTGAGGGGGGACACGGTGGACGTGTGCATAGGCTACGGGGACAACGCGGTGAGGATTGAGTTTTTCGGCGACGAAGTGGACCGGCTCTGCGTCATAGACCCGGTTTCGGGAGCCACCCTTCAGGACATCGACGAGATTTCCATCTACCCCGCAAACAATTTCGTGACCACGAAGGAACGCTCCGCCAAGGCCGTGAGCCAGATTCAGGACGACCTTCGCCGGAGGTACGACCAGTTGGTGGAATACGGCAAGGGGATGGAAGCCAAGAGGCTCAAGCAGAGGGTGGAATATGACCTTGAGATGATCAAGGAGATGGGCTATTGCCCCGGAATTGAGAATTATTCGCGCTATTTCGACGGCCGCAGCGAGGGGATGAGGCCGTTCTGCCTTATGGACTATTTCCCGAAGGATTTCATCACCTTCATTGACGAGAGCCACGTGACAATCCCCCAGATCAGGGCTATGTACGGCGGAGACCACTCCAGGAAGTCGGTCCTGATCGACTACGGATTCCGCCTTCCGGCCGCGGCCGACAACCGACCGCTGAAGTTCGACGAGTTCGAGGCACTCGCGGGGCAGACCGTGTATGTGAGCGCGACCCCCGCCGAGTACGAGCTCGAGAAGTCGGAAGGCCTTGTGGTTGAGCAGGTTGTGCGCCCTACGGGGCTGCTTGACCCGCCGATTCAGGTGCGCCCGACGAAAAATCAGGTGGACGACCTCCTGGAGGAAATCCGCGTGAGGGCAGAGGCCGACGAAAGGGTGCTCGTGACGACCCTCACGAAGAGAATGGCCGAGGAGCTGGAAAAGTATTTCACGAATATGGGTGTAAGGTGCCGCTACATCCACTCCGATGTGGACACGATGGAAAGGGTGGAAATCATTGAGGACTTCAAGAACGGACTGTTCGACGTTCTTGTGGGCGTCAATCTCCTCAGGGAAGGTCTCGACATCCCGACAGTCTCGCTCGTAGCCATTCTGGACGCTGACAAGGAGGGCTTCCTCCGCTCCGGCAGGGCTCTGACCCAGACTGCAGGAAGGGCAGCCCGCAACGTGAACGGCCTTGTGATTATGTACGCCGACTCCATCACCCGCTCGATGCAGGAGACCATCTCCGAGACCGAGCGCAGAAGAGCCAAGCAGATGGAGTACAACAAGATGCACGGCATCACGCCGAAGCAGGTCGCAGTGAGGAGCAACGCCCTTGCCGAAGGGCACGAAGCAGCTGCTCCGGCCGGGCGGTTCGGCTCCACGGGCAAGGCCTCCGGCATCGCCGCCGCGGCAAAGGCCGCAGGCTTCGGCACGCCTGGCAAGGTCAGCGCGGCGAACCTCGGAAGGGGAAATGTCAGCGCGGCAAACGCATACGACGACCCGGAGTATGTTCCGAGTCCGTCAGACCTCGGAAGAGGCCGCGTCACGGTGGGCTTCGGCCACGATGCGGCAAGAGAGACACGCAGCGCCTACTCCGACGGCTACATCAAGGCAGACCTCGCCGCCGTCCTCCAGGACCCAGTCATCAGAGCAATGTCCCGCGAGCAGGTGGAGAAGGCCGCCGAAACCGCCAAAGCCAATATGAAGAAGGCCTCCGCCGAGTTGGATTTCGCCGCAGCGGCCTCCTACCGCGACGAGATGTGGGCTCTGCAGCAGTACCTTCGCGTATGGAAAGACAGTTAATTCTTATTTGGCCAAAACGCACACTTTTGGGGGACATTTGGCTGAATATAGCAATGGAGTTGCACAATAAAAAGCCGCGAACGGGTTGGGGGACCCTTCGCGGCTTTTTTCGTATCTTCCCTCGGGGAAGAGGGAGTGGCGGGTTTATTTTATCTTGCAGCAACGGACTGACCTGCCGTGAGAGCTGCCGTATAGGCCCACAGGGTTGGCAGATTTATTTTTAACTACGAAGTAGAGGGCGTAAATTTGATTGTCCGCCGCATTAGTCGTCACAGAAGCGTAGCTACCGGTGTCTCCGACATCAGCCGGTGACGAAGCGTCTTGTTTCCGATAACCCGAAGCAGGATACCAGATCGTCGCATCGGAGCCGAAAGTTCCACCAAAATTATAACCATGGTTAGTAGCATCAGCTGTGATGGCGAAAGATTCTGCCTTTCCGCTCGCTTTAGCCCAAATACCGTTACTGCCTCCGTCCGGGACTCTCCATCCTGCAGGGCACGGATCATATATGGTCTTTGTCGAAGCCCAGCTGTCAAACGGCATAAAGTTGCTCGTGCCCATATAAAAAATCATCGGATTCTTTATTGCCAGTTCCTGGGTTATCGTCTTGGTTTCTGCAGTCCACGTACCAGAATCAACTGATTTAGCAACCACAGTGCCATTGATCGAACCGGTACCTTTGAACGGGTCCTTCCTTCCCCACTGATAGAAAAGGCCGAGGGAGCCGACATCGCCCGGAGTAGCCGAAGTCGCGCCGAGGTTGCGGTCCATCATTGTTCCGGCGTTGTTTTTATACACCTGTTCGTTATATCCCTCGGACGCGCACCAGATGTGCCAGGACCAGAGAATTGTCCCGTCGGCATCCTTGGCTGCGATGACAGCGTTGCCGTTCTTGAATGTTTCCGGAGTAGAGAACTCAAGGTACTCCCCGCTAACGGTTGCGGAAGCGATGAGGTCTCCCTTAGTCGGGGTTGTAGATGTGCCGAAGGACTCCCAGAGAACTTCCACGCTGCTTACGTTGCCGACAGAAGTGTCAGAGTTGCCCTTGACAGTTCTGAACGCATAGCTGCCGGCCTTCTTTACGAGGTAGCAGTTGGCACTCTCGGGCGCGGAGAGGTCGGGCGTCAGAGCATCAGACGAAAACGCCGTTTTGATGTTATTTACTTTTTTGCGCGGGAATTCCCAAGACTTGACGGAACTCTTGTATTTCTGAGAGCCGTCGGTCATCGTGAAGATGAGTTTGAAGCCCTTGGAGAGTGTACCCGGCAGAATGGCGATGTAATAGGTGCCTGCGGCGAGATTTCCGGTGGCCGGGGAGAGAGAAATCTTGTGCGTCGCTCCGGAGGTGACGGAGAATGTCGGATCATCGCCCGGGGTGACTTCAATCGTGCCGGCAAGAACGTCGTTAGCATTGTTGCTAACGAGGGTTACTGCCTTGCACTCAAAGGTGGTGGTGAACTTTAGGAAGCCTACGAGATTTCTGAAACTGAGGCTCTCCCCCGCTTTCGCGCTCTTTGCGCACATAAGTGCCGCTTCAGGGTCGAAACTGCCGGGAACAGCCGTCTGCTCGCTCTTGAGCACCACCCCGCTTATCTTGCTGCCGTCGTAGCTTGCAGCGCTCTGATACGGATAAAGGGCGGCGTAACCTGCAGCGGAAGTCTGGCTGACTTTGCCGCTGAATGTGCCGACGGATTTGCCTGCAGAGGCGTCGTCGAGAGTAAATTTGCAGTTTGCATTGACGCCGTCGAAGACGCTGAGACAGTCGCCCTTCGACCAGTCGATGACCTTGCTGTCGGTCGCGTTGACCGCTGCGCGGGTGATGGCGTCCTCGTCCTCCTGCCCTGCAGTGAGGCTGAGAGGAATAGTTCTGTCGATGTTTGAAATTACGGAGTCGTTTGTCTGCTCCTTGGCGCAACCTGCCACTGCTGCGAGGGCTGAGAGCGCGATGATTGCTTTAGTGAAAGTTTTCATAGATTCTCCTCCTTTACATATCACCATCTTCTTCGTCAAGGCCCTCTGTGCCTGAGCCCAAGATGCTGGTAATCTGACAGACGCTCTCGCAAACCACAGCCTCTATCTCAATATCGGGGGTGGTGTAGAATTTTTTTTCGATCGATTTCATAAATTTTATCTTTGGCTATATGTGTCTTTTTCGGCAACAGGTCGCAAAGATAACCAATCTTTTTTGGAATTCCAATAGTCCCCCCCCCCCAAAAAAAAAACGGAAATTCAGGCGAAATCAGCGACGAGTTTCTCGCAGAGGCGCCGGTCCTCGGAGAGCTGGGCGGAGAGAGCCTGGACGGAGTCGAATTTCACTTCGGAGCGCAGACGGCGGAGGAAACTTATCCGCAGCGGGAGGCCGTAGATGTCACGGTCGAAATTGAAGATGTTGGTTTCTATCGTTATGTTGGTGCCGGAGTTCACCGTCGGGCGCGAGCCTATGTTGCACATCCCGTAAAGCACCGGGGAGCCGGCCGAAACGCCTGTTGAAATGCCATCTGAGGCGTCTGATATGCCTACTGAATTGTCTGAAATGCCTGCTGAGGCGCCCGGAAAGAAGCCTTCACCTGCAAACGCCCCGATTCCTTCCGGAACTGAGGGCAGCTCAACCCGCACAAGATACACTCCCCCCTGCGGGGTCAGCTTCAGAGGCTCATAGAGCTGCATATTCGCTGTCGGGAAACCTATGCGGCGCCCAAGGCGCTCCCCCTCCACAACGACTCCGTTGAGGAAATAGTCGTAGCCGAGCATCGCCCCCGCGTCCTCCACCCTGCCCTCCAAAAGGGCGGCGCGGATTTTTGTGGAACTGATGTCCCCGACTGCTGCGGCGGGGATGATTTCCACCCCCAAAGACTCTGCAACCGTTCGTACAGCAGCGGCGTCCGCCCCGTCGGAGCCCACACGGTTGTCGTAGCCGAAGACCATCGCCGTGCAGCCGAATCGGCCGACGAGATAATCCTCGATGTATTGCCGGGCGCTGAGCGAGGCGAACTCCCTCGTGAACGGGATGACCTCCACGGAGTCAACCCCCAGAGAGAGCAGCATAGCGCGTTTTTCGGAGAAGGAAGTGAGGAGCCTCAGCTGCGAAGCGTCCTGCTGAAGGACCGCCCTCGGGTGGGGACTGAACGTAACGGCTACGGAGCGCACCCCGCGCGACCGAGCTTCATCGACCAGTTGCCGAATTACGCTGCGGTGCCCGAGGTGCACTCCGTCAAAAAAGCCTGTGGCTACTACAGCCATCTTACGAGTTCGAAGTCCTGACGGTGAGGCAGGAGCGGGTTCTTTGCATAAACTCGGCCTGCCACCTGATAGACTCCTGTGGTCTCAGGAAGGATGGATGCTTCGTATTTTACGACTCCGTCGCCGCTCTCCACAGGGGTGCACTCGTATTTCTCCACGATGTGCATCTTGTTCTTCGCGTCCTGGGTTGCGAAAAGGAACTCGACTCCAATCTCCTGCGGATCGAGGTCGCCGATGTTGAGAACAACGTCGGCCTTGTACTCGTGTCCGATGGAAACGTTTCCTGCGGCGCTGTCAGGTTTTGTGGTGGAAACCACCTCAATCTGGTTCCAAGCGCGGCGAAGCCTCTTCTTCCAGGAAGCGATTTCGCGTGCGAGGCGGTAGTCGTCCGCGATGATGGACTCGTAGCGGTCGCTCTGCGGGTTGTAGTACTGGTTCACATAGTCGGTGAGCATCCTGTTGGTGGTGAAGTTGCAGGCCACCTGAGCCACTGTGTTCTTCACATACTCAATCCAGGAAGTTGACCTGCCGGTTGCAGGGTCCTTCGCATAGAAGGTCGGAGCTATTTCGTTCTCGATTGTAGCATAGATGGTTGCAGCATCGAGCTCGTCCTGGTAGTTCTGGTCGTCGTAGGTCCTTTCCATCGGAAGAGCCCAGCCGCAGCCCGGCTTGTAGCCCTCAACCCACCAGCCGTCGAGAACGGAGAAGTGCATGACGCCGTTCATAGCGGCCTTCTCTCCGGAGGTTCCTGATGCCTCGAGAGGCCTTGTAGGGTTGTTCATCCACACATCCACTCCCTGCACGAGATACTTGGCGAGGGTGATGTCGTAGTTCGGGACGAAGACGATTTTTCCGATGAAGCGGTCCTGCTTGGAGATGTCCACAATCATCTTGATGAGGTCCTGGCCGGCCTTGTCGGCAGGATGGGCCTTTCCGGCGAAGATGAACTGAACCGGACGCTCCGGGTTGTTCACAATCTCGTCCAGACGGTCGAGGTCGCGGAAAAGAAGGTGGGCACGCTTGTATGTTGCAAAGCGGCGTGCAAATCCTATTGTGAGGACGTCGTCGCGGAGAGTCTCCTTGATGGTGACAATCTGGCGCGGAGAGTAGTGGTTCGCAGCCGTGGTGTCTGAAAGACGGGTCTTGATCTCGGCGATGAGCTTCTTGCGGAGCGAAGTGCGGACCTTCCAGACCGTCTCGTCGGGAACCTGATAGATGCCCTCGAAGCAGGTCTTGTCGTAGTGGTGCGTCGCAAACGCGTCGCCGAACACCTTGGAGTGGATTTCCTTCCACTCGGCCGCCGTCCAGGTCGGATAGTGGACACCGTTGGTGACATAGCTTACGTGCAGCTCCTCAGGCAGATAGCCAGGGTACATAGGGGCGAAAATCTCCTGGCTCACCTTGCCGTGCAGCCACGAAACTCCGTTCACCTCCTGGGAGATGTTCGCTGCGAGGTTGCTCATAGAGAACTTCTCGTTAGGGTCGGCGCCGTTGAGTTTTCCAAGTCCCATAAGAGTCTCCCAGCTGATCTTGAGACGGTCAGGATAGTGGCCGATGTATTTGCGGAGAAGTCCCTCGTCGAACGCGTCGTGTCCTGCAGGAACCGGCGTGTGGGTGGTGTAGAGGGATGAGGCGCGGATTACCTCCATAGCCTCTGCGAACGTAAGGTTCTCTTTCTCGATGTATTCGCGGAGCCTTTCGATGCCGATGAATGCGGCGTGGCCCTCGTTGCAGTGATATACCTGCGGATGGAGACCCAGTTTGCGAAGGGCCCTGATGCCGCCGACGCCGAGGAGAAGCTCCTGCTTGAGCCTGTTCTCCCAGTTGCCTCCGTAGAGGTGGTAGGTCACTTCCCTGTCCTCCTGGATGTTGTCCTCATAGTCGGTGTCGAGAAGGTAAAGGTCTGTTCTGCCGACTTTTACAAGCCACAGACGGGCGTTGATGTTGCGGCCCGGGAAGGCGATGCGCACGGTGACCCAGTTGCCCTCGGCGTCGCGAACCGGCTCCGCAGGGGTCTTCATAAAGTCCTGGGCGTCATATTTTGAAACCTGAGCGCCCTGGGCTGAAAGAATCTGGGTGAAGTAGCCGTAGCGGTAGAAAAGTCCCACTGCCACAAGGTTCACGTTCATATCGGATGTTTCCTTGAGGTAGTCGCCCGCAAGGATGCCGAGTCCGCCGGAATATATCTTCAGAGATGTGTCCAAACCATATTCCATACAGAAATAGGCGATTGACGGAGAAGTTCTCTTCTCCTTCTGGGCCATATAGGCGTCAAATTCGTCCTTTACGGTCTTAAGCTGCGCGAGGAACTCGGGGTTTTCGCTCAGGGATTTGAACTTTTTGAGGCTGACCCTGTCCAGAAGGGCGATAGGGTTCTCCCCGCAGCTCTTCCACTTTGCCGGGTCTATTGACTTGAAAAGATTCTTTGCCGACTCGTTCCAGCACCACCAGAGGTTCTTTGAAAGGATTTCGAGATCCTTGAGCGACTCAGGCAGATGCCTTGACACGAAAACGCTGCTCCACGACGGCTGATTTACTTCTATCTTCTTGTATTCCATTGGTTTCTCATCCCTGAATTCCGGGAATGCTCCTTTTTCTGCTATTACTTTGTTCAATGCCAAGGAATATGCGTCCTTGTAGTATTTGATGTTGTTTTCCCAGAGCGCAATCTCCGACACTTCCTTGGCGTTGGCCATATATTCAGCTCTCGTCTCGGAAGTAAGCGAGGCTATTTCACGGATCCTGCCCACCGTTTCCTCGACGACATTGTTGTAGTTGGAGTCGTTGCGGGTTACGACGGTGATGCCCGGATGCTGTTTTCCGTAGTGGCTTCTCACCCAGAGGCCGAATCCCGCGAGGGAGGTCGTGAGGGTAGGAACCTTGAATGCGAGGGACTCCAGCGGAGTGTAGCCCCACGGCTCGTAGTATGAAGGGAAGAGGGCGAGGTCCATTCCGTTGAGAAGGTCATAGTACGGCATATTGAGGATGCCGTCGTTCCCGTTGAGATAGGACGGGATGAAATAGACCTTGACCTTGGAAGAGGCGCCGTTGTCGAGTCCGAGCTCCCCGAGGCGACGGGTAATCTGGTCATATTCCGGGTTCATAAGAACGTGGGAGACCTGGGTCGTGTAGGACGAAGACGCTCCGGAGAGTTTTGCCGCGAGCTCCTTGTCAGCGCCCTTGTGGCCTGAAGGAATCATTATGAAGGCCTGTATGCTGCGGCCCTCGCAGTCGGAACGGTTGAGACGGTCGAGGGCGTCGATAAAGACGTCGATACCCTTGTTTTTCCACTCATAGCGTCCTCCGATGCACATAAGGAGGGCATCCGCAGGGACACTTTCGCCGCTCATAGCGCTTGCGACAGCGATAAGCCTCTCGCGGGCCGCCTTGCGCCTCAGCGGATATTCCTCCTCGGAAGGAGTGAAGCTGTTCTCGAAGCCGTTAGGGGTTATTACATCCACCTTGCGGCCGAGGAATTTCTCGCACTCGGTGGCCGTGATTTCGCTCACCGTGGTGAAGACGTCGGAACGCTGGGCGGAGATTTTCTCCAGGGAGTGGCGCGCAGTGACGTTGAACTCGCGGGACTTGGCGTCGGAGTCGTAGCTGTCAAGGGCGTCGTAGAGCGGAAGATTGTTGCCGGCGATGCAGCGTCCGATGACGGTCGCGTGGGTCGTGAACACCGTCGCAATCGGGAGTCCCGTGTGCTTGATGTAGAGAAGACCCGCTCCGGTCATCCACTCGTGGAACTGAGCCACCACCTTGTCGGAAGGGAAGAGGTTGTATTTGTAGAAGCTCTCGATCACCTTTCCGGAGGCATAGCCGAAGAGAGCCGATTCCTTGTAGTCCCAGTTCCCGGCAAGAGAGTCCACCCGGAATTCCTCCCAGTATTTCGCGAGAATCTCGTTCTGAGAGGTGATGAACTGCTTGTAGTCCACGAGAATGGCTATCGGGTGACCCGGCACGTTCCATTTTCCTATTCTGACCCGAAGGCCTTCCGCTGCCGCTGTCGCTTTCCAGGATTTGAAAAGGAGCGGGTCCTCGATGAAGTCGGGGTTGCTTGCCGTGTGCATCCACACATCGGGGCCGATGAGGATGTGGTGGCGTTTGAGGTCGGCCTTGAGGTTCAGGGCCTTGGTCGCGATAACCGTATAGATGCCGCCTACCTTGTTGCAGACTTCCCAGCTGACTTCAAACAGGTAGTCCGGTTTAATCTTTTGTATTTCCATTTAG
>CAVAMP010000021.1:36911-43626 GCA_963589825.1 Flexilinea sp.
ACATTCATATAGTTGATAAATGCCTCGTACGGGGTGTCGTACGGGTTGAAGTACTTGTGGACGGCGCCGTCGGAGAAGTACTTCGTGCACATATAGTAGAAGTGGTCGCTCTCCTGAAGGTGGCCGTAGTCTGACCAGAGGTCGGCGTCGTTGAGAAGGGCGAGTTTCTCTGAAAGCGAGTAGAGCTTGCCGAACGCCTCGTTCTGGAGTTCGTTTCCGAGCCAGGCGGAAAGATCCCTCTCCTCGTCTGCCCAGGAAATGGTGTCCGGAACGTCGAGCACTCCCACAGCCTTGTGCTTGCGGGCCTCGCGGGACGGGGTCACAAACTCGAAGGTGCCGTCAGAGATGATTGCTGAAGGGAGGCAGCGCATAAAATCAAAGATTCCCGTTGCTGCGCTCTGGTGCTCTCCGAAAGTCTCGTAGTCCATAAAGAGGTTGGCAGTCTCGCCGTCGCCGGCCTTGAGGAAGTCGAGGAATTTCTCAGCGGTGAGCGGCCAGTTCTCCCAGCCGCGGTCTGAGAAGCGGAACGCGATGTCGTCGCTAAGGCCGCTGTTCCTCAGAAGAAGCTTCACAGGGTGCTTCCCCGCAGACTTGTAAACATAGTTCGGGCTCTGCCAGCCGAGGATGTGCTTTGCGCCCTCGGTGAGGACGGTCTTGAAGCCGAGGCGGCTGACCATCTGGGCGATGTCGTCCGAGTAGACGAGCTCTGTGTTGCGGAAGGTGGTCGGTGTGACGCCGAAATAGTGCTCGATGGCTCCCTTGTGCTTGAGGACCTGGTGGGTGAACTCCTGCTCGCTCGCAAGGGAGGCGAGGGAGTGGTAGTAGGTTTCTGAAAGGAACTCGACGCAGCCGGTCTCAGCAAGTTTTCTGAAGCTGTCGATGACCTCCGGGCAGTAGCGGTCGAACTGTTCGAGAGCCGTGCCGGTGATGGAGAATGCCACCTTGAATGCGCCCTTGTGAGCCTGGATCTGCTCCAGAAGAAGCTGATTCATAGGCAGATAGCACTTCTTAGCTATTCTGCGGGCGATGGTGCGGTTGGTAAAGTCATCGTAATAGTGGGAGTTCTTTCCTATATCGAAGAACCTGTATTGCCTCAACCTGTTCGGCTGATGTACCTGGAAGTACAGACATACTGACTTTTTCATATTGTTGTGTTTTTCTATTTTCTGTTGCTTTAAACTAGCTAACTGTTGCTTTAAACTAGATTTTTGAGGATAGATTTATTTTCGAAGAAGGAGTGTACTGGAGTACTCGACTGATGAGAAAATAAATATAGACCAAAAAGATGTTTAAAGCGTTGACTCGTAAACGGCTTTAATTTTCGCGGCGGCTGCAGTCCACTTCAGGGCATTCACCTCGTCATAGCCGTTCCTGGTGGCAAACTCTGAGAGGGCCGGATAGTTCAGAAGGCCGTAGATGGCATCCGACATAGCGTCCACATCCCAGAAATCCACTTTCAGGGCATATTTGAGCACCTCCGCGCAGCCTGACTGCTTGGAGATGATCGAAGGCACATTGGTCTGCATAGCCTCAAGCGGCGAAATGCCGAAAGGCTCCGAAATCGAAGGCATCACATACACGTCGGAGAGGGCGAACATCTTCCGCACGTCGTCTCCGCGGAGAAAGCCCGTGAAGTGGAAGCGGTCGGAAATCCCCAGGCGCGCAACGTGACGGATGCACCTGTTCAGCATATCTCCGCTGCCCGCCATGACGAAACGGACATTGTCGCACCTCTTGAGCACCTTTGCGGCGGCCTCAATGAAGTACTCCGGACCCTTCTGGTAGGTGATTCGGCCGAGGAAGGTGACGATTTTGTCCTTCACTCCCCTCTCCACAAGGAGAGAGCTGCGGCCGGAGAAATCCACCGCATTGTGAACCGTGACGACCTTCGCAGGGTCTATTCCGTATTTGTTTATGACTATGTTGCGGGTGAGTTCGCTGACGGTGATGACCTTGTCGGCGGCCTCCATACCCTTTTTCTCCAGGTCATAAACCCTCGTGTCTATGTTCTCGTCGCTCGCGCGGTCGAAAGAAGTGGCGTGCACGTGAACCACGAGCGGTTTTCCGGTGAGCTGCTTTGCGGCAATGCCGGCAAGGTAGGTGAGCCAGTCGTGGGCGTGGATTACGTCAAAGTCGTCCTTCTTCTGGAGAGCGATCGTGCCGCCCACCATTCCGTAGCGTGCGACCTCCTCCATAAGGTTGGTGCCGTACTTGCCGGAGAACTGGAATTTCTGTCCGTAGGTTATGCGGAAATCCTTGATCTGACGCGCCCTTTCCTCCTCCACGACATTCTCGAAATCCTCGGGGCTTACATACGGAACCATGTTGGAGCCCACGTGGATGAACTTCACCTTGCCGAGGAACTCGTCAACGCTTTCGCTCACGGTGTCAACCGCGACGTCGCTGGCATTTATGATTTTAACGGCGCTCTGGTCCTCGTCTCCCGAAGCCGAAGGCATCACGAACAGCACCTCGACCCCGTTCTCGGCGAGACCCTTTGTCATTCCATAGCAGGCAGTGCCCAGACCTCCTGCGATATGGGGAGGGAACTCCCATCCAAACATCAGAACTCTCATAGTTTTTCCTCCTTATTCAAGTCCTCAGGCTTATACTGAGCCATAAGATAGTCTATTCTGAGCAGGGCGGCCGTGCTGCAGGCGGATGAAATCGCGCCGTGAGGCTCGTGAGGCGGGTCTCCGTCGTAAAGCTCGGAGAATGCGCCGACGCCGTGCTTGTTTATGTCCTTGAAGAAGCCCTCGACAAGATACTCGGCCCTCTTGTAGAAGGATGGTCCGATCATCCTGAAGGCCGCGTCAATGTAGTAGTCAAGAGGGATGATCCACGCGCAGCCCTGGTGGTAGGCGAGGTCGCGGTCAATCTGCGAGCCCTCGTACACGCCCTTGTAGGCCTCGTTGCGAGGGGAAAGGGTGCGGAGTCCGCGGCTGGTGAGAAGCTCGTTCGCGACGGTCTGCATAACGAGCGACTTGTTCTCGTCGCTCACTGCGCTGTGGCTCAGGGCGATGGCGAAAATCTGGTTGGAGCGGACAGCGGGGTTCTGCCCGGCGTTGTCCACATAGTCGGCAAGGTAGCCGGCCTCGTCAATCCAGAAGGTCTTTTCGTAGTTCGCCTCGATGAGGCCCCGGATTTCGGTCCAGCGGTCGATGAAGGCCTTGTTCTTCGCGCCGTATTTCGACTCCATTTCAAGGGCGAAGCAGACGCTGTCGTACCAGAATGCGTTGGTTTCCACCTGGTAGCCTGCCCGCTCAGTCACAGGGACGCCGTCGATGTAGGCGTTCATCCAGGTGAGGGCGGTGCGGTATTTCTGGGCCCAGAGAAGTCCGTTCGGATGGACGGTGACTTCCTCGCGGCGGCCCGGAAGGTAGCTTTCAAGGATGCCTTTTACTGCATCGCCGTATTTCTTCCAGACTTTGCGAGGGTCGGCCCCGAAGCTGATGTACTGCTGAAGGACGTCAGCGAGGCGGAGCGGAGCCTCAACCTGGGTGGTTCTGCGGGTAAGCCTCTCCTCGTTTTCGGCGATGAGGTTGTCGAGGATTTCCTCGAACTCCTTCGCGCCGGCGCCGCTGTAAAGCGTAAGGCCCGGAAGTGCGGTGAGGGTTTCGCGAAGCAGCCCCGTGGCAAGCCAGGAGAAGCCTGCGACCACCTGCTTGTGGCCGTTGCGGTTGTTGATGAGAAGGTCCGCGTTGTATTTCAGAAGATCGGTGTAGGAAGTGATGCTTCCCTTTTTCTTTACGATGGAAGTGAATTTCCTCTGGAGAGCTTTCGCGTCCTCAACGGCGACGGAAGCGGAAATCACCGCAGTTTCGCCCTTGCGGAGCTTCAGAGAGAAGCTGCCCGGCACGAAGAGGTCCTCCTTGCAGTCGAATCCGCGGCGGTACTCGTCGGTGTAGGTCACTCCCTTGTACCAGAGCGGAGAATAATTGAAGTCCGCAGCCTTGGAGAACTGGATGTTGAGGTCAGGGAAACCGTCATACATATTGAAGGAAACCCCGGAAGGAATCTCCTTGTAGCCGGTTTTCGCCTCGGAGTTTTCGCAGGTGAGGGCGTGGATGCTCCTGAATGCGAGGAAAGGTTTTACAACCAGTTCGCAGGAGGAAGGGGATGAGACCAGTTCATAGCGGATCATCATCTGGTCGGAGTCCGGAGCGAGGACAATCGATTTGCGGAAAGTTGTCTCTCCGATTTTGTAGGTCAGGGTCGGAACCGGAGCCGCCTCAAAATCCACGATGTACTTGTGGCCGCGGGGCTCGTAAACATCGCCGTAGCAATGGATTCCGAGATTGAACTGCCTGCGGTTAAGAATCAGGCTCTCGTCAAGGCCGGAAAGCAGGATGTGCTTCGCGCCGCCGAAAGCGTCGACCGGCACCGCGAGAAGAGCGTGGTAGCGCCTGGTGTTGCAGCCCACCATCGAGGTGTTGCAATAGGCTCCGGTCTTGTTAGCGCCGATGATCTCCCTCTTGAGCGAGTACTCAAGGTTGACCAGTTCGGATTTGTTGAAAGTTAGAAAAGCCATACTTATACTTTTTCCTATTTTATCTTGTCAATTTCAATTGCCCGGCCCCGAAGCGGTCATCCCGTCTTCAGAGCAGGCATCTCACCCTTGCCTACTCTCGTTTCAACACAACGATACAACGGCTCGGCAGATAGAGGAATAGCGTGTCTTCGTATCTGTCGTTCCCATTGGCGTTCTTTAGCGGAACTGTAAGGTGCTCGTCGTGCGACAGCCTTCCGAACCCGTCAAATTCCTTTTCATCTGTGGTGAGGATATCTACCCACTTGCCCCGGGGAGCCGCAAAGCCGTAGTCCACAAAGGATTCGGTGGGATTGAAATTCGCGGCAAAGATACAATTTTTTCTGAGGAAAATAAGAATTTTTTTCTCCTCGTCCTGAACCAGAAGCTCGGGAGCGGAGTCCAATATGCCCTCAGACTTAGCCAGAGCGATCATTGCCTTGTCAAAATTCCTCAAATATTTATACCTCAGATAGTCGGGTTCGGCAAGCGACCACTGCCTCCGGGCATATTTGTAGGACCACCCGTTCCCCTCGCGCGGGAAATCTATCCACTCGGGGTGTCCGAATTCGTTGCCCATAAAATTGAGGTAGCCTCCACCCGCCGTGGCAAGGGTCACGAGGCGGATCATCTTGTGGAGGGCTATGCCGCGGTCGATGGTCGGGGACTGGGAATCCACATTCATCGAAGTGTACATCTCCGCGTCCAGAAGGCGGAAAATGATGGTCTTGTCGCCCACCATCGCCTGGTCGTGGCACTCGGCGTAGCTGATTGTCTTCTCGTCAGCCCTCTTGTTGGTGAGCTGCCACCAGATTTCGCCCATGCTCCACTGCTCGTCGCTGAGGGTCTTGATCCATTTTATCCAGTTGTCGGCAATTCCCATCGCCATTCTGAAGTCAAAGCCCACTCCCCCGGCCTCGAACGGAGCCGCAAGGCCCGCCATTCCGCTCACGTCCTCGGCGATTGTGAACGCCGCGGGGTTCTCTTCGTGGATGAGGATGTTAGCGAGGGCGAGGTAATCGACGGCGTTCTCGTCCACGGAGCCGTTGAAGTAGTCGTCATAGCCGTTGAAGGCCTTTCCGAGGCCGTGGTCCCAGTAGAGCATACTCGTCACTCCGTCGAAGCGGAAACCGTCGATGCGGTACTCCTCCATCCAGTATTTGCAGTTGGAAAGCAGGAAATACTTGGTTTCGTCCTTGCCGTAGTCGAAGCAGCGGGAGCCCCAGGCGGGATGACGGCCCTGAGGGCCTTTGTAGAAATAGAGGTCTTCCCTTCCGTCGAAAAGGCTGAGCCCCTCCGCCTCGTTGTCAACCGAGTGGGAGTGGACAATGTCCATAACGACGGCTATCCCCTTCCCGTGAGCCGCGTCCACAAGGGCCTTGAACTCCTCCGGGGTGCCGAAACGGGAGCTGAGAGCATAGAAATTGGAGACCTGGTAGCCGAAGGAGCCGTAGTAGGGATGCTCCTGCAGGGCCATAATCTGAAGGGTGTCATAGCCGAGGTCGGCGACTTTCGGGAGCACGTTCTTGCGGAACTCGGTGAAGGTGGAAACTCCCTCTTTCTCGCCGCTCATTCCTATGTGGCATTCATATATAAGAGGATGGGGACGGGCGGAAGGACGGCGGTGGCGCCACCTGTAGGGCTTTTCCGGGTCCCAAACTTCGGCGCAGAAGGCCTTGGTCTCCGGGTCCTGGACGGTGCGGGTTACATACGAGGGGAGCCTCTCCGCTCCTCCGCCCGGCCACTCGATGAAGAGTTTGTAGAGGGTGCCGTGGCTGAGGAAAAAGTCGTCGAGGACAATCTCCCAGTTTCCGCCTCCGAGTGGCCTGAGGGCATACGCCTCGGTGCGTTTCCAGTTGTTGAATTCGCCGATGAGATAGATCCGGGTGGCGTTCGGGGCCCACTCCCTGAACACCCATTTACGGTCCGGGGTGCGGTGCAGGCCGTAGTAAAGGTGGTTGTTCATCCCTTTGGAGAGCGAGCCGTCCACGCTGAGCCGCTCCCTAAGACGCTCCACTCTCTCGTGCCGCGCGTCAATCACCCCCTTGTAGGGCTCCAGCCAGGGGTCGGTCTCGTATATTTTCGGAACTTTTTTATCCATAGTCGTTTGGGGCTATATTATTGTGGTTATCAGTTATGTTATACTATATGTTATACATTATTGTATATCTATATTGCTTCCTTATT
>CAVAMP010000022.1:0-40531 GCA_963589825.1 Flexilinea sp.
GGGATTTTTTACGGCCCTCAGGGCCGGCGGGCAGAAGCCCTTGTCAAGTTTCGCTGCGAAACTTGAGTTATATACCTACAACAACTTTTGCAAATCTGATTACCTTGCCGTTGAGCTTGTAGCCTGTCTGCACGACATCGAAGACCTTGCCTTTCTTTTCTTTCTCCTCCACGGGCACCTGTGCGATGGCTTCGTGCTCGTCCGTGTCGAAAGTCTCTCCTTGAGCCTCAATCGGCGTCAGTCCCTTGCCCTTGAGGTAGGCCATCAATTTGTTGTAAATCAACTCCGTACCTTCTTTTGCAACGGCGACATCCGTTGAATCTGAGAGGGCTTTCATCGCCCTTTCACAGTCGTCCAGAACCACAAGCAGACCCTTGATGGTGTCGCTCGCGGCGGTTGAAACCAGGTCGAGTTTCTCCTGAGCGGTTCTGCGGCGGTAGTTGTCAAACTCTGCCATCAGCCGAATGTATGCGTCTTTGGTTTCTGCAAGTTTGTCACTTTTTTCTGCGAGCTGCTTCTCCGCTTCGGCCTTCGCCTTTTTCAGTTCCTCGATTTCCTTTTCCTCTTTCGTCGGCTCTGCGGCCTTTTCGTCAGTGGCTTCGGAAGCCGTTTTTTCAGTGGCCTCAGCAGTTTCTTCAGTTTCCTCAGTTTCCTTCACTTCCTTCTCAACTTCCTGTTTTTCAGCCTTTTCCTGATTTTTTTTGTTCTTGCTCATATATCAATTTCCTTTTTTATCAATTAAATTTCCATCGGAGCCCCGGACACCAAATCTGAAACCCGTTCAGACCCCGCTCCGCCGAGCCCGCTCCCCAAAATTCAAAGAGCAAGCCAACCCGAATTTTTCTGCCATATTGGCAGACACCACATAAAGTTAAACTTACTAAAAGGCGCATAAATGGTGGAGAACAACGCAGCTGACGTGCCGTTTAGGCGTCTTTTACCTGAAGAAACTGTCGACGGCCTTGACCGCTTCCGGCAGTGCAAACACCACCACTCGGTCATACTCCTGAATCTGCGTGCTACCGACGGCAATAAGAGAGTTGTTACCCCTGATGACTCCGCCCACGATGGCGTTGCGCGGGAACCCGATATCCATCAGTTTTCCCGACGTGATTTTAGCGTCCTTCGACACAATGTATTCAAGCACCTCTGCATTGGTTCCGTTCATATATTTAATGAAGCGGACCTTGTCACTGAGGGTGAATTTGAAGATTCTGCCCGCCGTAATGAGCTTTCGGTTAATCACGGCGTCAACCCCCATCCCGTCGGCGAGGTGGATGTATTCCAGATTTTCGACTTCTGCGATGGTCTTGGCCACCCCGATTTTTTTCGCTGCGACGCAGGCTAGGATGTTCGCTTCGGAAGACGCTGTGAGCGAAACGAATGCGTCGTAATCCTTAATGTCCTCCTCCACCAGGGAGTCGGAGTTGCGCCCGTCCGCGTTCACCACCTCCACCTTGTCCGGAAGGCTCTCGGAGAGATGCGTGCAGAGCTCCTTGTCAGGCTCTATGATTTTCACCATCTCAATCTGGGAGCACAGCTGCCTGGCCACCATCTCGGCCGTCGGTCCGCCTCCGAAAATCATCACGCGGTTGATTTCGAGTTCCTGAGTGCCTATAAGGCGGTTGAGCATCTGGGTGCCCTCGCGCTTGGAAATTATATAGACGAGGTCGCGGTATTTGAAATGCGTGTCCACCTTAGGGATGAGGGTGGTGTTGTCGCGCGAAATCGCAACGATTCGGAACTGGAGTTCCTCCGAGGTGGCGTAGCGGCTGAGTTCCAGAACGTTCATATCCAGAAGAGGGGAGTCCTCGCCCACCTTGAACACAGACATCTGCACCCTTCCGCGGGCGAAATCCATAGCGTCCGTGGATGCGTTATGTCTCAGTATGTCAACGATTTCGTTGGCTGCAATCTTCTCCGGGTAAAAGAGAAGATCTATGCCCATTTCGGTGAAAAGATTCTTGTTCTCGTAGGAAAGATATTCTTCCGTGTTGATGCGGGCCGTAACCTTGCGGCTGCCCAGTTTCTTTGCGAGAATCGCGCTCACGACATTGACGTCCTGAGACTCCGAAGGGTTCACGGCTATGAAAAGGTCGGCATCCTGAACGCCGGCCTCACGAAGAACCCCGATTTCTGAGGAAACTCCGTTCACCGTGACTATGTCCGCGACGGCGCTGAGGCTGTCGAGCCTTGACTGGTCGGAGTCAATGACCGTGATGTCATTGGCCTCGTTGCTGAGCATCTTCGCAAGATGCGAACCGACTTCTCCGGCCCCTGCAATAACGATTCTCATAGCTTTAACTTATTAATTCAACTTTCGCAAGTATCTAACTTATTTATATATAATCCCTTCCCCTCTAATCACCCTCTTAAATCCCACGCACTTCCTCTCCCAATGACTCAGGCCTTCTCGGTGTTTATCCTGAGCCCGAGAATGGCGCGGGGTATCATAAGCCCTTTATATAACCCTCGTATCCTGTTACCTTTATATATGGCGCCGTTTCCAGGATTGCCCCGGCCTTCGGAGAGCTTCGCTTTTTTCAGCCTTGCGGCATCGCGGTGAGCCTTCCAGACAGCTTTGAAACAGTCCGGTTTGAAACTCAGAAGATATACCGCCGCGGAGCATCCGTCAAGAATTTTTCTGAGGAATATCCGCCTACGCGCTTTCCCGGGGCCGATTGTAGCCGCGAGATTGTTGTCCAGAAGAAGGATGTTGTTGCGGAAATTGAGGTAGAGTTTCCACGGGGAGGTCTGTGGAAGAGTGCCTCCTCCGAGATGATATACCGTCGAGGACGGCACCACAGTGACCTTCCATCCCTCCAGCTGCATTCTCCAGCAGAGGTCAATTTCCTCCATATGGGCGAAAAAGCGGTCGTCAAGCCCTCCGAGAGCGTTCCAGACGCTGCCGCGGACCATAAGGCACGCACCGCTCACCCAAAGCACGTCGGCGGGGGAGTCATACTGCCCCGAGTCCTTTTCCACCTTTTTCATAACCCTTCCCCGGCAGAACGGATAGCCCAGGGCGTCAATCAGTCCTCCGGCCGCTCCGGCATATTCAAAATAGTCCCTTTGGTACCAGCTGTGAAGCTTCGGTCCGCAGGCGCCGCACTCCGGATGGGTCTTCATCCAGTCCACAAGAGGGGATAGCCACCCGGGGGTGACCTCTATGTCCGAATTCAGAAGCAGGAAGAGGTCGTAGCCGCTTTTCTGAGCGTTTCCATTGCCAGCCTGAGCGTCCCCCTGAGAGTCTTTCCCGCTCCCGGAGCCTCCCGAAAGAAGGCTGAAAGCGCGGTTGTAGCCCCCTGTGAAGCCGTAATTCCGGTCAAAGGATATGGTCCTGATTTCGGGAAACTCCCTTGAAAGAACCTCCAACGAATCGTCCGTGGAAGCGTTGTCCGCGACAATCACCTCCGCCGAGTCCGCCTCCGCGCCTTCCCCGGTTTCTTCTCCCGCATCTTTCCCGGTCGCCCCGGAGTTGAACTCCCGGACGGAGTCAAGAAGGCCGGGGAGAAACCTCTGAAGGTACTCCCTGGTGTTCCAGTTGAGTATGACGACGGCGACTTTCAAGATTTTAAACTTTCAATGCCTTTATAGTGTGCGTGAGGATTTGGGCTGGAAGCGTAACGAAGCAAAGTGCTTTTTAGACCGCTCTATTTGCAATCGCAACCGCCTTTGCATCCGCCTTCGCCACAGCCTTCGCCGCAACCGCCTTCACAGCCGCCCTCGCCGCAGTTTCCGCCGCATCCGCTGCATCCGCCTGCGAGCTCTCCGTGCAGACCTTCCTTGATTTCCTTCTCGGTGGCAGGGCGCACGCTGACAATCTCGCCCGTGAAATTCAGGGTTTTGCCGGCCATAGGGTGGTTCACGTCAACCTTCACGGTCTTCACCTCCACCTTCACGATTTTCGCCGGAACAGGCTGGCCGAACTGGTTCACGAGTGTGATGCTGCTGCCCTCGACGAGAAGATCGTGGCGTATTTTGCCGTCATGGTCTGAGAAAGCCTCAATCGGAAGGTCGATAATCCTCTGAGGATCAACCTCTCCGTAACCTTCCTGCGGGGTGAGCGTGAATGCGAATTTGCCGCCTTCCTCAAGTCCCGCAACCTCCTCCTCGAACTTAGGGAGAAGATAGCCCATTCCGTGGATGAACTCCAGAGGGCGTTCAACGGTGCATTTGTCCACAATCTGTCCATCGACATTCAGCTCGTATGTAAGAGCCACTACGGTGTGTTTTTCGATTTTCATTGTTTTTGTCTGTTGTGCAAGCGCTAACTTGCTGTAAATATGTTAGTTATTAAATTTATGCATTAAGGCTCACTCCCTCGAAGGCAAGGGTCGGCAGTTTCCATCTTCCGCACTCCCGCGCATCGTCCCCAACGGCAAGAAGCGAGTTCCACAGCTCGACGATGTTCCCCGTCATAAGCATCTCCCGGAACGGCTCGCAGACTTTTCCTCCGCGGATGACAAAGCCCGCAACCCCGAATGAGTAGTCGCCGGTCACCGGATTGCAGTTTCCGCCGTTGAACTCTCCGATAAGGACCCCTTCGCCGCACTCCCGCACAATATCCTCCAAAGTTAACGCTTTTTCCCCGTCTTTTCCAAATCCGTTCCACGCAGAAAGCGCCGGACGCGAAATATCCTCCACCGTCGGAGCCTCTCCCGTCTTTCGGGCCATATAGGTGTTGACAAAATAATTCTTCACCCTTCCCTCCTCAATAATGACCCTGTCGCAGGTCGCAACTCCCTCAGAATCAAACATTCTGGCTCCCTGCTTCCCCTTTTCGCGGGCCTTGTCGGTAAGCGTGAGACCCTCGGAAAATACCTTCTTCCCCTTGCTGCCCACAAGAAAGGACATTTTCTGCTGAAGGCTGAATGCACCGAGAGCGTCAATTATGGGGCTGAGAAGTTTCGAGGCTATGTTTCCGTCAACGACGGCCCTGTACGCTCCGCTTCCGATGGTCTTCGGGCCGATTTTTTCAAGCGCCTTGGTAAGTGCGGTCGCCGCGCAGGTCTCGGGGTGAATGACTCCGCACTCCGCTGAAGCGTCCCACCAGTAGGCGCTGTACCTCCTGCCGTCCTCAGCAAGGACTGTGACCTCACTGGAGCAGGAAATGCTGCTTTCAAGACTCCGCCCCTCAAACCCTTGCGAATCAATAAGATATATTTCCTCGGCGTAGTCCGCATAGTCATCCTCTTCGCTCGCGACGCTCCACTTTATCCTCCCGGAGGTTTTACCTTTCTCTGCAGCGCCGCTCCTATCTCCATCCAATCCTACGCTCCCTTCCAACTGCTTCAGCCTCATAGACTTAATCGCCTCAAGTCTTTGCTCGGGAGTAATCTCCAGGACCCTCCCGTCCCAAAGCCCAGCCTCAAGTCCGGTCACGGCGTCAGATGCCATCCTCTCTTTTTCGGGAAGCCCTCTGAACGGGTCCTGCTCCATAAGGCGTACGGTTTCGCAGGCCTTGCGCAGGAAAACTCGCAGCGAGCTCATTTCCAGCCTGTTGGTGGAGAATGTCCCGTAGCGGGAGTCGGCAAAAAGACAGAAGGTCAGCGAAGAGTCAGCGCAGCGGGACGTGTTGTCGATTTCCCCGTCGAGCATAGTGAGGGAATTGGAAACGCTCTTTGAGAGTGTCACCCTCACCCCGTCCATCCCTTCGCCCAGGGCAACCCCCATCGCCTCCCGTGCCAAAAAACATTCTTCGTCCGAAATTATCATAAGTGTGATAGATTGCTAAGTTTGTGTATATCTATGCGATATGTTTCCTTTATGCCGCCGGGACCATAAACCCCGGCAAAAAGCCTGCAAAATTAAAAAATATTCCTAACTTTGCACACCTGTGCGCGGGGATAAATGGGGAGCGGGCTGAGGCCCCGACGGAATCTCCATCCCCGGTTATATGATATTTAACTATACTTATATATTATGTTACAGGACAAGCTCCATTTCTATCTCGATTTCCCTAAAAAGGGCATCAATTTCATCGACATAATGCCGTTCCTTTATTCAAAGGAAGATTTCAAAGAAGTCATCGGAGAACTTGACGCGGTCATCGACACCCCGAATCTCGCTGTCCCGGAGGCGCGCGGCTTCCTTTTCGGCACTCCGCTTCTTATGACGGACGGAGCCGTGAGCAATGTGATTCCGGTGCGCAAAAGCGGCAAACTTCCCTATAGGGAGGGAGATCTCGTGGGTCTTGACATTATGAAGGAATATGGGGCGGACAGGCTTTTCTACCGCAAGAGCGATGTTGCCGCCGGTCCTCTCACGGGGGAGAACATCGAGGTGACCATCCTTGACGACATTCTTGCCACCGGAGGCACCGCAGAGGCTCTCGCCCAGTCCCTTGAGGGAGCGGTCATCGAGAAGGACGGGGTTGTCCGCAAGGTTGTCGTGAAGAAATTCGTTTTCCTCGTGGAGATTGACGACCTGCACGGAGCCGAGAGGCTCAGGAAGATAGCTCCGGTGGCTTCCCTGATGCATCTGAATGACTAAATTTGCGTGTCTTTTTGGGCCATATCCATTTCTTCGTCAGTCGAGTACCTCCAGTACACTTCTTCTTCAGAAATGTATCTGTCCTCAAAAATCCATCGCAAATGACACTGACACTGATACTGATACAATGCTTTAACAATAACCAAAATGCGTGAATATATACTTTCCCTCGACCAGGGCACAAGCTCCTCGAGGGCTATAGTTTTCAACCGCCGGGGAGAACCTCAGGCTGTCAGCCAGAAGGAATTTACCCAGCATTTTCCTCAGCCGGGATGGGTGGAGCACGACCCGATGGAAATCTGGGCGAGCGAGTATGCCGTTATGACTGAGGCAGTTGCCTCTTTGGGACTTGGCGGAGCGGACATAGCCGCCATCGGCATCACCAACCAGAGGGAAACCACCGTCGTCTGGGACGCCGCAACCGGAAAACCGGTCTATAACGCCATAGTATGGCAGGACAGGCGCACCAGCGAGTACTGCGACTCTCTTAAAGCGGCAGGGCTTACGGACCTTGTACGCAGCAAAACCGGTCTTATAATCGACGCCTATTTCTCCGGAACTAAAATCCGCTGGATTCTCGAGAATGTGCCGGGAGCGCGCGAGAGGGCCGAAAGGGGAGAGCTTCGTTTCGGAACCGTGGACAGCTGGCTGGTGTGGAATCTCACCGGAGGGCACGAACACACAACCGACGTGAGCAACGCCGCGAGGACTATGCTCTTCAACATCAACACTTTGGAGTGGGACAGGGAACTTCTTGAAATCCTCGGAATCCCCGAGTCTATGATGCCTCAGGTTAAATCCTCTTCGGAAATCTACGGCCAGACGGCACTTCTGGGGGAGAATGTCCCCGTAGCGGGCATCGCCGGAGACCAGCAGGCGGCGCTTTTCGGACAGATGTGCACCGAGCCGGGTTCAGTGAAGAATACCTACGGGACCGGCTGTTTCCTCCTTATGAACACGGGCGAGAAGCCTATCGTTTCCAAGAACAATCTGCTGACGACCGTGGCCTGGAAAATCGGCGACAAGGTGAATTACGCGCTTGAGGGCTCGATTTTCGTAGCCGGATCTGTGGTCCAGTGGCTAAGGGACGGGCTCGGCATCATAAAGTCTTCCTCAGAGGTTGAAGCGCTTGCGTCTTCCGTTCCCGACAACGGCGGAGTCTATTTCGTGCCCGCCCTCACCGGACTCGGAGCCCCGTATTGGGATCAGTACGCGAAGGGAAGCATCAACGGAATTACCCGTGGCACCACCGCAGCTCACATCGCCCGTGCGGCGCTTGAGGGCATCGCATTCCAGACGATGGACATAGTTTCTGCGATGGAAAAGGACGCCGGGGTGGCTCTGTCCGGACTTAAAGTTGACGGAGGAGCTTCGCGGAACAACCTCCTTATGCAGTTCCAGTCGGACATTTTGGGCACTACAGTCGTTCGTCCGAAGGTCACCGAAACGACGGCTCTCGGAGCGGCCTACCTTGCAGGTCTTGCAGTGGGCTTCTGGGGAAGTCTCGACGAGGTGAAGGCCCAGTGGGCGGCCGAGCGCAGCTTCTCGCCTTCGATGGACGGGGAGAGTGTCGCCGCGGCGAAGAAAGGCTGGGCTGACGCGGTTTCAAGAACATTGACACGATAGGTTTTATATGGAGACTCTTGGTGTTACCCGAGGTCTCCGCAATTAACAAGTTATGAATCAATATCTGGCAGAATTTCTCGGCACAATGGTGCTGATTCTTCTCGGAGACGGTGTGTGCGCCTGCACAAGTCTTGAAAAATCAAAGGGCAAGGGCGCAGGCTGGGTGGTTGTTACCCTCGGCTGGGGCTTTGCGGTAATGTGCGGCGTATTTATCGCCGGCCCATCTTATTCAGGAGCCCATCTCAATCCGGCTGTGACTCTCGCTGTGGCTCTCACGGGACAGATGTCGTGGTTTGAAGTCCCGTTCTATATCCTCGCGCAGATGCTCGGAGGCTTTGTCGGAGCGGTGCTCGTCTGGGCATTTTACAAGGACCAGTATGACGCAACGGAGGATCCGGACACAAAGCTCGGCACATTCTGCACGATGCCCGCAGTCCTGAACCCTCTCAGGAATTTCTTCTGCGAGTTCACGGGAACCTGGCTTCTGGTTTTCTGCATTCTTATGTTCGGCACCAACACTAACATCCCCTCATTCGGGGTGGGCGCCATAGGGGCGTTACCTGTGACGATGCTCATAATGTCAATCGGTATGTCGCTCGGCGGCGCCACGGGTTACGCAATCAATCCCGCCCGCGACCTCGCTCCAAGAATTGCCCACGCCATTCTTCCGTTCAAGAGTCCGAAACGCGACAGCGGCTGGAGCTACAGCTGGGTTCCGGTCCTGGGCCCGCTCGCCGGCGGAGCCTTCGCCGCATTATGTTACATCCTAATTTTCTATCTCTAAGGCACTTAAGTCTCTTTTCTGCTAAAGATGAACCTCATCCCTTTAATCAATCTCTCAAATCCCACGCACATTTTTTTTACTTCTGAACCCCCTGCACCCCCTGTCAGGGGGATTTTTTACGGCCCCCTGGGCCGACGGGCAGAAGCCCTTATCAAGTTTCTGCGAAACTTGAGTGAAGCAGTATTTTGCAAAAAGCAAATTTTTCCATAAATTTGCACCCCAATTCGCACCCCAATCTGCAAACAGGCGCTAAAGCACCAAGTGCGTGGGGTTAAAAAGGCCTCATCAGAGGCCCGGCCGGTCCTGGCGTTATGGTTGTGCGAGAGATAGTACAGGCGCTAAAGCGCCGTGCGCAGTCTTTGAAGGGCGGGCAAGTGTTGATAGGGAAGACGGAGCACCACTTCCCCTACAGAGGGGACGGGAGGGGTGTAAACACTGAGATATGGTGTAATGGCAGCACAAGAGATTTTGGTTCTCTTTGTAGAGGTTCGAATCCTCTTATCTCAACAATTATTTTGCAATTAACGAAATAATGCGTACATTTGCGCTCCCTTTTTGGGGCGCGGCCGCATAACGGGCGGCGGAACAGATTGAAATTCAATTAAAAACAATAGAAAAATGAAAAAGTCAATTCATCCCGAAAACTACCGTCTTGTAGCTTTCAAGGATATGTCCAACGATCAGGTCTTCATTACAAGATCCTGCGCTAACACACGCGAAACAATTGAAATCGAAGGTGTTGAGTACCCGGTGGTAAAGGTCGAAATCTCCAACACTTCACATCCGTTCTACACTGGCAAGATGAAGCTCGTCGACACAGCCGGCCGCGTGGACAAGTTCTACCAGCGTTACGCCAACAAGAAGAAATAATCAAAATTTCAACATACGAAAAAATGGTGATCGAAAACTCGGTCACCATTTTTTTTTCTGCAAAAACTAAGCATATACTCTTCAATAAAAGAGGCGGTGACCGCAATGGCCATCGCCTCTTTCATTTGGCAGGGTAAAGCCCCTATTCCGTCAGGATGCTTTTCGCGGCATCTTCGGTGGATTCGCTGATAATGAGAAGATGGTCGCCGGCCTGAAGGCGTGTGTTTCCGGTCGGGACTATGAACTTCTTGTCCCTTTTCAGCATCAGCACCCTGACTCCCGCAGGGAGGTCGAGGTCTTTCAGCATATTGCCCTGATGATCAATCATATCCTTCACCATTTCCTCGGTGACGGTGCTCTCGGTGAGCTCTCCGGCCTCTTCAGGAAGGTCTACGTCGAACTCCTTCTCCTGCACTGCGGACTCGTCGTTGAGCTTGAGCCATTTAGCAACAAGCGGGAGAGTGCTGCCCTGGATGACGAGGGACATGAGAGTGATGAAGAAAACAATGTTGAAGATTACGTCTCCGCCCTCTATGTTGCTCATAATCGGGTAGGTGGCGAAAATGATCGGGGTCGCTCCCTTGAGTCCCACCCAGGAAATGAAAAGCTTGGACTTAGGGGTTATGTTCCTGTATGGAATGAGGCAGCCGAAAATGGTCGCAGGACGGGCAATGAACATCATAAAGAGTCCGATGAGGATGGCGATAGGGGCTGTCCTGAGCATCTGAACAGGGTTTACGAGAAGGCCCAGGATGAGGAACATCGCAATCTGCATCAGCCAGGTGAGTCCGTCGAGGAAGGCTATAATCTGTTTGCGGTGGGTCACCTTGTTGTTTCCGATGAGGATGCCGGCTAGATAGACTGCGAGGTAGCCGTTGCCTGAAAGCATTCCGGCGAGAGAGTAGGAGAAGAACACGATGCTCAGAAGCAGGATTGCGTAGAGCGGGGTGTTGTTGAGCTGGATTTTATTCAGAATCCAAACGGCCGCATATCCCATTCCCACGCCCACTGCGCCGCCGATTATGAACTGGAGGAGGAACACTTTTATCGCGTTCCACACTGTGGAGTAGGCTGTGTAGCTTTCTGCGGAGGTGAACCCTGCGGCGCCGAGAACCTCTTCGCTGACTTCCGGAGTGAGGCCTGTCCCCGCGCCGAGAGTGGTGGCGATTTCGATGAGCACTACCGTAATTATATATGCCATCGGGTCGTTGGAGCCGCTTTCGAGCTCAAGGAGCGGCTGAAGATTGTTCTTGAGGCGCAGGTTTTTGCCCCTCAGAAGGGCGAACACCGTAGCCGAGTCCGTTGAGGACATCGTCGCAGCGAGAAGCAGGCAGGAAACCAGCGGAAGACCCAATCCGACGCCCTTCCAGCCATTCAGAAGGTAGATGAAGCCTCCGGTGATGGCCGCTGTGACAAGGACTCCGAGCGTGGAGAGAATGATACCCGGGCCGAACACAGGTTTGATTTCGGAGAATTTCGTCTCCATACCGCCGGTGAAAAGTATGACGCACAGGGCAATCATACCGATGAAATTCGTCTTGTTCACGTCATCGAACACGATTCCGAGTCCGTCGCTTCCGAAGAACATTCCGACCATCAGGAAGAGGAGCAAGGCGGGGATTCCGAACTTGCTGCTCGCCCTTGAGATGAGGATGCTGCAGAAAATCAGCACCGAGCCGATGAGAATGATGTTTTCTGATGTTAAATATAACATAACTTTCCTGTTTTACTATAAATCTATCAATTATTTACGACTTTACGCGTTCCATTTCCTTCAGCCTTGACTTTTACGGTTCCTTTTGGTACCTTGGAAGTCGTCTTTTTCATCTCCGAGGCATATTCCCTGCACCATTCGCTCACGGGGCACCCGGCGCAGCGGGGATTTCGCGCCGTGCAGACATACCTTCCGTGCAGAAGGAGATAGTGGTGCGAGTCGGGCCTTTCCTCCGCAGGGATGTTTGCCGTAAGGTCCCTTTCCACAGCCTCCACCGTTTTCCCCTCCGAGAGCCCCAGACGCCGCGAAACCCTGAAAATGTGGGTGTCCACCGCGATGACGGGCTCCCCGAATGCGATTGCGGCGACCACATTTGCCGTTTTCTGTCCCACTCCGGGAAGCCGTTTAAGCTGCTCCACAGTCCCGGGAATCTCGCCCCCGAATTCGCCCATAATCATCCGTGCCGCCCCAAGAAGATGTTCCGCCTTTGTCCTCGGGTAGGAAATGCTGCGGATGAGTTCAAAAACCTCCTCGAATGTGGCTCCTGCCATTGACTGCGCATCGGGAAAGCGGCTGAAAAGAGCGGGGGTCACCATATTAACCCTTCTGTCGGTGCACTGGGCGGAAAGCATCACCGCCACTAGAAGCTGGAAGGGCGAGGCGAAGTCCAGTTCGCTCTGAACCCTGCCCATCTTAGCCCTCAGCGCCCCGAAGACTGCGGCATATCTTTCCTTTTTTGTCATTGTTCCCGACAACCCTCATTCTCGCACACAAGCACCCGCCCCGGGTATTTCTCGCATAGCCCCAGATTGTGGGTCACCATCACGACGGCTGTGCCGAGAGTGGTGTTCAACCTTTTCAGGAGCTGCATAATCCCGTCGGCCGTCTCCGCATCAAGATTTCCAGTGGGCTCGTCGGCGAGAATGAGCGACGGACTGTTCAGCAGAGCCCTTGCGATGGCGATTCTCTGCTGCTCTCCGCCGGAAAGCTGGTGGGGCATCTTGTGCGCCTTGCGCTCCATTCCGACCGCCTCCAAAACCTCCTCAATCCTCTTTTCCATCTTCCCCTCTTCCTTCCACCCCGTAGCCTCAAGCACAAAGTGGAGGTTGTCCCTCACGCTCCGGTCCATCAGAAGCTGGAAATCCTGGAATATGACCCCGAGTTTCCGCCTCAGATAGGGAATATCCCTCTCCCTGATGCTTCCCAGGTCATATCCGCATACGGTTGCGCTTCCTCCGCCGAGCGGATTTTCCGCAATCATAGTCCTTATTATCGAAGTCTTTCCGGTGCCGACCTTGCCGACGATGTAGACGAAATCCCCCTCACGCACGGTGAGATTGACTCCGTAAAGCACGGTGCTTTCGCCGTTTATTATGTCAACGCCTGAAAAAGAAACGAGCTCGTCCATTTTCCTTGTCTCCTAAATTTCTGATTTTCCATTCTCCCACCGATCACTCTGCCCGCTAAACACATAAATCTCACAAATATAAAGAGAAAAACACATATTCCGGGTATTGAAAAGAAAAAATCTGAGAAAAAATGAGTATTTTTGTAAAATTTTCGGCGAATATTATTTTTATGAAAAGGAAATATATTTTATCGGTCATTCTTCTCGCGCTTTCTCTTGGGGCGAGTGCAGCGCAAACGGACTTCTCCCGGGCGCTCAAACTCTATGACAGAGGACTTTACTCCCGCGCAATGGAACTCTTCTCTTCGGACTACTCCGCTACGGGGAATGTCGAGTCCCGAGGATACACGATTCTTTGCGCCGCGGCTCTTGAAAAGCAGGGCTACCTCTCTGAAATCGAAACTTTCGCCGCGCAATATCCTTTCAGCGAACTCATCCCGCGCCTGCGCTTTGCCCACGCCTGCAACCTCTTCGAAAAGAGCGACTATGCTCCCGTGGTGGAAATCCTCTCCGGAATAGACCCGGATGCCCTCAGGCGCTCCCAGAAGGACACCTACCTTTTCAACTACGCATTCTCCCTTCTTGAGACGAATTACCCTTCGGACGCCGAGCCTCTTTTCCGCGAGGTGATTTCCCGCCCGAAATCCGACTACACGGCCCCTTCCTGCTACTCCCTGGGCTACATCTGCTACCAAAAAAACGACTTCGCCGAGGCCATAGACTGGTTCGGCAAGGCTTCTTCCGACAAACGCTTCTCCCAGATGGCTGACTACTACATCCTCGAGTGCAAATTTATGCTGAAGGACTATGAGTATGTGGTGAAAAACGGCCCGAAAATGTACACCGAGGTCCCTGAGGACCGTCAGCCAAGGCTTTCACGCATCATCGCCGAGTCCTACCTCGTCAGGGGAGACGCCGCTTCGGCCCGGAAATACTACGAGATGTCCCCTTCGGGAAAGACAGAAATGTCCCGTTCCGACCGGTTCTTCGCAGGCTCAGTGCTCTATGCCACAGGCGATTACAAGGGCGCTGCGGACAATTTCTCCAAAATGGGGGAGAGGACCGACTCCATCGGCCAGATAGCTTCCTACCAGATGGCCTATTCCTACATCAAGACCCGCAACAAAGTCGCCGCGATGTCCGCTTTCCGCGAGGCCAGCGAGCTTTCCTACGACAAGGGAATCGAAAAGGATGCGCTCCTTAACTACGCCAAGCTTGCCTTCGACCTTAACAAGGACGTTTCCGTATTCAAGAAATATCTGAAAAAATACCCCGAGACCGACAGCGAGGACATTTACGGCTATATCGCCATCACAGCCCTCTACAGCAAGGATTATCAGGGCGCAATTGACGCCTACGACAACATCGACGAGCTCTCCTCCGAAATGAGGCACAACTATATGAAAGCCAACTACCTCAGGGCGAAGCAGCTGATGGATGCAGGCTCCTGGAGGGCCGCGTCGGGGTGCCTGAAGGCGGTGACTTTCTACGCTCCTTCCGACGACCCTCTCAACCAGATGGCAAAATACTGGCTTGCGGAGACCCTCTACCGCAGCGGGGACTACTCAGGCGCCGTTTCCTCCCTCAAGGAACTCTACAACATTTCCGCTCTCGAGGGCAGGGAAGAGGGGAGCCTCATAACCTATAACCTCGCAAGCGCATATTTCCGCGTTCCCGATTACGCCCAAAGCGAAAAATGGTTCACCGAGTATGCCTCCCAAAAGCGAAGCACCTTCCGCAAGGATGCCCTCACCAGGGCTGCCGACAGCCGTTTCCTCAGCGGGGACTATGCTGGGGCGGCCGAGGCGTACGGGAACGTGGCCGAGGGCTACTACGACCCTGATGACATATATCCGTACTGGCAAAGCGCTGTGGCATACGGACTTAACGGAAAGCTCGGGAAAAAGATCGAAAGGCTTTCGGAGGTGAAGGACGCTTCCGCCGAGGCCGAGTATTATCCTGACGCTCTTCTGGAGCTTGGACGCAGCTATGTGGAGAATAAAAACGCAGCTGAAGCCGGAAAATGCTTCGACCTCATTGTGAGCGATGTTTCCGACAGCGCGTATGTTGCCCAGGCACTGCTTGAAAAGGCAATGCTCGCGCGAAACGCTAAGGACAACGAGACCGCTCTTGCCTACTACAAGAGGGTGGCTGAGAATATGAAGGGCACCGAATATGCCGACAACGCCCTGCTTGCCATCGAGTCCATCTACCGCTCCGAGGGCAAGGCCAAGGAGTATCTCGCCTACACGGAGTGGCTCGGAAGCGGTGCTGCAAAGACCGAGAAGGAAAAGGAAAATCTCTATTTCTCTTCTGCCGAGCAGCTTTTCACCGACCGACGCTACGACCGCGCCATTCCTGCCTTTGAGGAGTATCTGAAGGCATATCCGGGGGGCGAGGACGTTGTGAAGGCTGAATATTGCATTGCCGAGTGCTATCGCCTGAGCGGAGAAAACGAGAAGGCCCGCGACGCCTACGAAACCGTAATCGAAAGGGGAGAGAGCCTCTTCTGCGAGGCTTCGATGCAGCGCTATGCTGAGCTTTCCTTCGCTCTTGAGCATTTTGACGACGCCTACCTCGCCTATACAGCCCTCGAGGAGAAGACTTCTTCTTCAACGACGAAGTCCTCCGCGCTCACTGGAAGGATGACCTCCGCATTCAAGGCGCGCCGCTATGGCGATGCCGCCTCCTGCGCCGAGACTCTCATCGCTTCCTCTCCGAAGGCCGGGACCCTAAGGGATGCGCAGTACATCAGGGCAAAATCCCTCCTCTCACTTAGCCGCCGCAGCGAAGCTCTGGAGATGTTCGAGGCTCTTTCCGCCGACCCTTCCGACGCCTACGGAGCCGAGGCACGCCTCACAATTATCCAGGACAAGTTCGACAGCGCCGACTACAAGAGCGTCGAGAACCTCGTCTACAGCTTCTCGGAGTCGGGGACGAAGCAGAACTACTATCTCGCGAAGGCGTTCATCGTTCTTGGCGACGCGTTTGCCGAGCAGGGCGACCTCACTCAGGCAAAGGCCACTTTCGAGAGCGTCCGGGACGGCTACAAGGCTTCTTCAGACGAAGATGATGTCCTCGAAAATGTGGACCTGAGGCTCCAGAGGCTCTCTGAAATGAATGTGAAATAGTTGGTTTTTCCGTTGATTGCGCCGCCACGCTGCGGCAAAGAATCGAAACATAAAAAAGATGAAAATTTATCGATATATTCTCTCTCTCGCTCCCGTTCTCGGGGCGGTGACTCTCGCGGCTCAAAACTACAACCCTACGGTCGTAGTCACCAATAAATATAAGGTGGAAACCTTCACACCGGAAAAGGAAAGCATAGAAATGGCCGTGCCCGACTCTGTGAAGCGGTTTGATATGTCTTTCGACTACACGGTTTTCGAGCATCCATATCAAGGCTCCTACGACTTCAGCCCGTACAGCGTGGATATGAAGCCTATGGGGCAGAAGCAGAAGGCGGGAAAATTCTATCTCAATGCCGGAATCGGCTACACTCTGCATCCTGAGCTGGATTTCATCTACACCCCGCTTTGCAACGAGCGGGCTTCTCTGGACATATACCTTAGCCACAGCTCCTTTGACGGGAATTACCGCAAAATCGGTCTCGATTCCGAAAGCGGGAAGATGGCGGGGCTTAAAACCGCCGACGGCAAGAGAGATTACTGGGGACTGTGGAATTACGATATGGACAATTCCCTCGGTGCGGCGTTTCGCTATGACTGGCAAAAGCTCGCCCTGACCGCTGACCTTGGCTACAAGGGGCTGCAGCAGATGGACTGGATGAGGGGAAGGAGTTTCGACAGCGGGGTGGCGAATGTACGCGTATTTTCTAAAGACACTCTGAGTCAGGGACTTACCTACGATGTGAAACTTCGCTACCTTCTCGGTTATGATAAAGTAAACCGTCTGTATGACTCCCGGCTTAAAACAGGGGAGAACGATGTGAATCTTGCTCTGAACCTCGGCCTGAACGCCGGAGAAAACGGAAGGTTCATATTCGATCTCGCTGCGGACATCTCTTCCTATGTCGGCAGCCTTACCCACACGGCAACCCTCTTCACCTTCACTCCTGCCTACGTCCTCACCCTCAAGGGCTGGACATTCGACCTCGGTGTGAGGGTGGCTGTACCGTTTACGACAAAGGGCGCAGGGCTTGAAAATTACGCCCACAGCCAGTACGCCTACCCGGCCGTGAAGATTTCCTACGACTTCCGGAAGATTCCTCTGAACATATATCTCTCACTCACGGGAGGTGAGACCCAGAACAGCTACTCTTCGCTTGTCGGGCAGTTCCGCCACTATACCCTCGCCTGCGCCGCTCTCGGCTCCACTCACGCGGTCCTCGGGAACAATGTGGAAAGATTCAACGCCGCCTTCGGACTCAAGGGCCGTGTGCGCTCCGTCTTCGGATATGAGGCTTTCGTAGGCTTTGCCGAGAGGGCCACTTCCGCCGTGGAGACCATACGCGTTGCCGATGTGACGCTCGGAGAAACCACCTACGAGGCCCTTCCATACTACGACCTCACTTTCGCCCGCACAGGCCTTCTTCGCGCAGGCGGAAAATTCCACTACAGCGACGACTGGGGCAGGGTGGACCTCGGACTTCTTTACAGCCGTATGTGGACCTACGGCGAGGCTCCTCAAATTCTTAATCCGGCCTCCCTCACGGGCGATGCAAGCGTGAAATTCAATATTATAAAGAGGATATACGCTACGGTTGGCTGCGAATTTTCTCTTTCACGCAAGGGATGGTACCTTGACTCGGAAAACGCGACGGTAAACTATACGATCCCTGGCTACGGCGACCCGTATCTCGGGGTGGAGTACCGTCACAACCGTCTTCTCTCCGTTTGGGCGAAGGCCCGTCAGTTCACCGGACAGACCATTCAGCGCACTCCGCTATATGCCGAGCAGGGGCCTGAAATCACCGTGGGTGTCCGTTTGAATTTTGGGAAATAATTGTTAAATTTGCAGGCTATTTCGGCCCGAACGGCCCAATGCGCGCGTCCCCGACTCATTCCTCTTGAAGGAAAGGGCGGCAAGATGTATAAAATGAAGAAAAAATGACGAAACAAGTTTCGGAGCGAAACTTGACAAGGGCTTCTGCCCGCCGGCCCTTAGGGCCGTAAAAAATCCCCCTGACAGGGGGTGCAGGGGGTTCAGAAGTAAAAGAGGGGAGGAATGTGTGAGGGAGAAGTGCGTGGGACTTGAGAGGGTGATTAGAGAGAAATGGTTTATATATAAATTAGGGTATTTGAGAAACTTAAGTTGATAGAATAATGATCGAAAACGAAGAAATCAAAGCTGCCGAAGAGCAGTATTCCGCGAACAGCATCCAGGTCCTCGAAGGACTTGAGGCAGTGAGGAAAAGACCTTCAATGTACATCGGAGACATCGGCGAAAGAGGTCTCCATCATCTTGTGTATGAGGTAGTTGACAACAGTATCGACGAGGCTCTCGCAGGCTGGTGCACCAACATCGAGGTGACAATCAACAAGGACAACTCCATCACGGTCAAGGACAACGGCCGAGGCATCCCGACGGGTATGCACGAGAAGGAGCACCGCTCCGCCCTTGAGGTCGTTCTCACCGTGCTTCACGCCGGCGGAAAGTTCTCCAAGGACAGCTACAAGGTTTCCGGAGGTCTCCACGGAGTGGGTGTGAGTTGCGTCAACGCGCTTTCCGACTATCTTCGCGCCGAGGTTCACCGCGAGGGCAAAATCTTCGTCCAGGAGTACTCCAAGGGCAAGCCGACCACCCCTGTCAAGGTCGTGGGCGAGTCCAATGACACCGGAACAATCATAACCTTCCATCCGGACGCCGAGATTTTCACCGTCACGACTCTTTACAAGTACAAGACTCTCGCAAACCGTCTCCGCGAGCTTGCGTTCCTCAACAAGGGCATTCACCTCAGCCTCACCGACCTTCGCGAACCTATCGAGGATGGCGGAAAGGACTATATGGACGCAATCCATCCGGGCACCGAGACTTTCTACTCCGAGGAGGGACTGAAGCAGTATGTCGAGTACATCAACTCCATCAGCCGCAATGAGCCGATAAGCTCCGTGATCTGCCTTGAAACCTCCAAGATTATCCCTATCGAGGTCGCTATGCAGTACAACGCAGGCTTCACCGAGGAGGTCCGTTCTTACGTGAACAACATCAACACCATAGAGGGAGGAACACATCTTACCGGTTTCCGCCGCGGTCTCACCAAGACCCTCAAGGCATACGCCGACAAGAACAATTTCCTCTCGAAGCTCAAGTTCGAGCTTGCTGCCGAGGACTTCCGCGAGGGCCTTACAGCCGTGATTTCCGTCAAGGTCGCAGAACCTCAGTTCGAGGGTCAGACCAAGACCAAACTCGGAAACGGCGAAGTTGACCCGGCTGTTTCACAGGCAGTTTCCTCTGCGCTTGAGGCCTATCTTGAGGAGAACCCGAAAGAGGCGAGGGCAATCGTTGACAAGGTAATTCTTGCAGCAACAGCCCGTCACGAGGCCCGCAAGGCGCGT
Organism: Flexilinea sp.; assembly: GCA_963589825.1. Classification (GTDB taxonomy): domain Bacteria; phylum Bacteroidota; class Bacteroidia; order Bacteroidales; family UBA932; genus Cryptobacteroides. Next base: position 19,416 of record CAVAMP010000022.1, read on the forward strand.
GAACTCGTTCAGAGAAAGTCGGTTATGTCAGGCGCAGGAATGCCGGGCAAGCTTGCCGACTGCTCCGAGAGGGACCCTGAGAAATGCGAGCTCTTCCTTGTCGAGGGAGACTCCGCAGGCGGAACTGCAAAACAGGGCCGTGACCGTAAGACTCAGGCCATCCTGCCGCTCAGGGGTAAAATCCTCAATGTGGAGAAGGCCCTTACCCACCGCGTTTTCGAGAGCGAGGAAATCAGGAACATCTACACCGCTCTCGGAGTCACAGTCGGCACCGAGGAGGACAGCAAGGCTCTGAACCTCAGCAAGCTTCGCTACCACAAGGTCATAATTATGACCGATGCCGATGTCGACGGTAGCCACATCGCAACCCTGATTCTTACATTCTTCTTCCGCTATATGTTCGACCTCATCAAGAACGGCTACGTCTATCTTGCAACTCCGCCGCTCTACCTCGTGAAGAAGGGCAAGGAGGAGATCTACTGCTGGACAGACGAGCAGAGAAAGGATGCAACCCTCCGCCTCGGAAAGGGCACTGACAAGGGCGTTACGGTTCAGAGGTACAAAGGTCTCGGTGAGATGAGCGACGAGCAGCTTGCCAACACCACTATGGACCCCCAGAAGAGGCTTCTTCGTCAGATTACCATCCAGGACGCCGCTGCAGCCGACCTCACCTTCTCAATGCTTATGGGAGATGATGTGCCGCCTCGCCGCGAGTTCATCGAGCAGAATGCCCACTACGCAAACGTGGATGCATAGGCGTAAAACCTCAGAATAATCAGTCATATTTCCAAATATGAAGAAATCTCTGCCGAAAGGTTACCGCGTTTATATCCCTTTGGTGATAGTTTTCGTACTTCTCGTGCTTTGTATGCCGAGGAGTACGAAATTCGGTTACAGCTACACCAAGGGCTCTCCGTGGATGTACGAGACTCTCGTAGCCGAATTTGACTTCCCGCTTCTCAAGACCCAGGCGGAACTCGCCGAGGAAAAGAGCTCGGCCGAGAGCAGCATCGTCCCTTATTACAAGATGGATGCGAAGGCCGGCGCAAAGGCCGTCCAGGCGCTCGGAGCCGTCGATTTCGAGGGCCGCTCTTCGATGAAGGCCGCTGTGGCGTCCTCTCTCGGAGCCATCTACTCAAAGGGAGTTGCGGACGACGACGAATATTTCCACGACATAGACGAAACCGGCTACGACAAGACCACCGTCTATATCCAGAAGGACAAAAGGGCGGTCAAAAAGCCTTCGGAGGAGATTTACAGCGTAAGTTCGGCCCGTCTCGAACTTCTTTCCTCTCTCGCCGGCTACCCGGCTGCGGATTCGCTTTGCAACGCGCTCGGACTGTATAATCTCGTGGGGGCGAACCTCGAACTTGACGAGCAGATGTCCACTCTGGTGCACAACGAGAACACTCCGGTCATTTCTCCGACAAAGGGAGTAATCCCGGCAGGACAGACTCTGGTGTCAAGGGGAGAAATCGTAACCGCCGAAATCGTTCAGATTCTGGACTCCTACCGCACCGAATATGAGGAATCCCTCGGCTATTCGGGAAACAGGGCCGTGCTCTGGTGCGGAAACATCCTTCTGAGCCTTGCGCTTGTAGTGGTGCTGTTTTTCACCATCTACTTCACTTCCTCGGGGATTTTCTCACTTCCGAACAAATACATCTACCTGCTTTTCATCTACACCCTCGCCTCAGTCACGGCCGCTTCGGTCAGCGGCGAGATGGTTGCTGCTATCTATATGGTGCCGTTCCCGGTGTTCCTTTATTATCTGCTGGCATTTTTCCGCAAGAAACTCATTCTTCCGGTCTATATGGTTTCGCTGCTTCCGCTCGTGCTCTTCTCCCCGTCGGGTCCTGAGGTGTTCGTGATGCAGCTCGCGGCAGGAGTTGTCACCATCTTCCTTTTCGACCGGTTCAACAGGGGATGGCTTCAGTTTGTGAACGCTCTCATCGTGTATGCGGTCCTTGCCCTCACCTGGTTCGCGTTCCGGTTCATCGGAGGACTTGACTCCAGCGTGGACTATGTGTCCCTGCTCTGGCTTTTCATAGGCTCGATGCTCTCAGTGGCGCTTTATCCGCTGATTTACCTTTTCGAGAAGATATTCAATCTTGTCTCCTCATCCCGTCTTATCGAGCTCGCGGACACCAACAACAAGGCTCTCCGCGACCTTGCAGTCAAGGCCCCGGGCACATTCCAGCACAGCCTTCAGGTTGCGAATTTCGCTGAGTGCGCCGCGCGGAGCATCGGAGCGGATGTACCTCTGGTGCGCGCGGGAGCCCTTTATCACGACATAGGAAAGACTCTTAATCCGCAGTGCTTCGTGGAGAACGAGGCCCTCGGCGAGACCTATCATCAGAGTCTTGACCCGGCGGAAAGCGCACGGGAAATCATCCGTCACGTGAGCGACGGTGTGCAGCTTGCCGAGAAATATCACCTCCCGTCCATAGTGAGGGAGTTCATCACCACCCATCACGGCACCACCAAGACCGGATTCTTCTACAGCAAGTACATAAATGAGGGCGGTGACCCTTCGGATGTTGCGGACTTCACCTATCCGGGTCCTTGCCCAACCACCAAGGAGCAGGTGATCGTTATGCTCTGCGACTCTCTTGAGGCGGCTTCCCGCACCCTTAAGGACCGCACGCCAAAGGGCATTTCCGACTTCGTGGAGAAAATAATAACTGCAAAGTACGCCGAGGGACAGTTCGCCGATGCCGACATTTCCATCAAGGAACTGCACGAGATGAGCGAAAGCCTCAAGGACTACATCCAGCAGGTCTATCACGGCAGGGTGGCCTACCCGGACGCAAAAAAGAAGAGTAAACCTTCTCCCGACAGGAAATAAACCCAGCCCGGGCGAAAAAAATCCCGCTTCGGGGGAATAAAAATAAAGAATAATAGTAAATAATTAAAAATACAGATTATGAAATTGACCAAAAATCAAATTGATGCTCTCAATATCGAGGTGTCACTTTCAATTGAGGCATCTGATTACTCAGACGGCAAGAAAAAGAAACTCAACGAATTCCGCCGCAACGCGGAGATCAAAGGCTTCCGCAAGGGAATGGTTCCTATGTCCCTGGTGGAGAAAATGTACGGCGAGAGGGCTCTCGTGGACTCTGTGAACGATGTGATTTCAGAGCAGCTCAACTCTTTCATCGCAGACGAGAAACTCTCCGTAATCGGCGAGCCTCTTCCTGCAGAAAAGCAGCCTGAGAACGAGTGGAAGGACGGAAACTCCTTCAACTTCACTTTCGACATCGCCTGCAACCCTGAGGTTAACCTTCCGCTCGGAAAGGACGACGAGGTTGTTTACTACAACATAACCGTCACCGAAGAGGCCAAGAAAGAGATGAAGGCAAACCTTCTCAAGCAGTACGGCGCTCTTTCTGACGGCGAGGCAGCCGGTGAGGACGACTTCATCGTGGCTGACCTTCAGCAGGAGGGCAACACCATTGAGGGCACTTACATCGCGCTCCGCAATGTCGCTGAGGCTGCAAAGAAGCAGTTCATTGGCGTTAAACCGGGCGACAGCTTCGACGTGAACGTGAACGAGGCATTCGAGAACGAGAACGACAGGGCATCCCTCATCAAGGTTAAGAAAGAGGAACTCGCTACAATCAACCCTGTTTACAAGGTGACAGTTAAATCAGTGAAGACTTTCGTTTCCGCTCCTGAGACTCCAGAGACCTTCGACAAAATCTACGGCGAGGGCGTTGTGAAGACCTCAGAGGAGTTCGACGCTAAGATTGCCGAGAGGCTTTCAGCAGAGTACAAGAGCGAGCAGGACTTCCGCTTCTCAAAGGATGTGCGCGCATACCTTCTCAAAAAGGCCAACCTCAGCCTTCCTGAGGCATTCCTCAAGAGGTGGATCCACGCTGCAAACGGCGAAAAGTTCACCGTCGAGGAAATCGAGAAGGAGTTCCCTCTCTTCGCTGAGGACTACAAGTGGACTCTCGTAAGGGACTTCCTTATGAAGACATACGATGTGAAGGTCGCTCACGAGGACCTCGTGGCTTCTGCAAAGGCATACGCTGCATACCAGTTCGCGATGTACGGAATGGCGAACGTTCCTGAGGAGCACCTCACCGAGTACGCAAACGAAATCCTCAAGAACGAGGATCAGGCCCGCAGGGTGCTTGAGCAGGTTGAGAACGAGAAGACCGTCGCAGCTGTGAAGGACGTCATCACCCTCAAGAACAAGAAAATCACCGTCGAGAAATTCCGTGACCTCAAATAGTCCCCGGGACTGTTTGGGGAGGAAACTCCCGACTATACTTAATCCATAAAAAGAATCTATGACCGAATTTGAAAAGTTTGCAGCATCCGAGGGCATTTCATCTCTCACGATGCACGATTACAAGAGCGCAGTCTCACGCGCGGGAGCCGCATCATCCGTGGTAAGTTACCTCAATCCTACGATTATCGAGGAGAGGAAGCTCAATGCCGTGGCAATGGATGTCTTCAGCCGCCTTATGATGGACCGCATCATCTTCCTCGGAGTTCCGATTGACGACGATGTAGCAAACATAGTGCAGGCCCAGCTCCTGTTCCTTGCGTCCTCAGACTCCTCTGCCGACATCTCCCTCTACATCAATTCTCCGGGAGGTCAGGTTTCGTCCGGTCTTGGAATCTATGACACGATGCAGCTTGTGGAGCCCGATGTGGCTACAATCTGCACCGGTCTTGCAGCCTCAATGGCGTCCGTGCTTCTGTGCGCAGGAGCCTCAGGAAAGCGTTCCGCACTTCCTCACTCAAGGGTGCTGATTCATCAGCCGCTCGGAGGAGCGAAGGGACAGGCTTCGGACATTCTCATCGCCGCGAAGGAGATTGAGAAGACCCGCACCGAGCTCTACTCCATCATTTCGGAGCACAGCGGCCAGAGCGTCGAGAAAATCGCCGCGGACGCCGACCGTGACTACTGGATGACGGCTCAGGAGGCGAAGGACTACGGTATGATCGACGAGATTCTCTCGAAAAAGACGAAATAATGGCTAAGAGTAAAAACGACTCTACAAGATACTGTATGTTTTGCGGCAGGAGCGAGAAGGAAGTTCCGCTCCTGCTGCAAGGTTTAGGAGCCTACATCTGCTCCGACTGCATCGAGATGGGACACGAGTATGTCCAGGCGGAACTCGGAAAGAAGACGAAGAAGTCTCCGAAAGCCTCATCCAAAGGCAAGAGACCTCAGACTCCTCACGAAATCCACGAGTTTCTCGACCAGTATGTAATCGGACAGGACAGGGCGAAAAAGCAGCTCGCGGTGGCGGTTTACAACCACTACAAGCGGCTTGACAACAACCTTTCCGCCACTCCAGGCGATGTGGAGCTGGAGAAGAGCAACATCCTGATGGTCGGTCCTACGGGAACCGGCAAGACGCTGATGGCAAGGACGATAGCCAGGATGCTGGACGTTCCGTTCACGATTGTGGACGCGACGGTCCTCACCGAAGCGGGCTATGTAGGAGAGGATGTGGAGAGCATACTTTCACGGCTTCTTCAGGAGGCCGACTACGATGTAACCCAGGCCGAAAGGGGAATCGTCTTCATTGACGAGATTGACAAAATCGCGCGCAAGAGCGACAACCCTTCCATCACCCGCGACGTTTCCGGAGAGGGTGTGCAGCAGGCGATGCTGAAGCTTCTCGAGGGAAATGTGGTGAACGTTCCGCCGCAGGGAGGCCGAAAGCACCCGGAGCAGGAGTTCATCCACGTCAACACCCAGAACATCCTTTTCATCTGCGGAGGTGCCTTCGAGGGCATTGAAAGGCATATCGCCCAGAGGATGAACACCCAGATTATCGGCTACGGCAGTTCTTCACGGCCAAAGGTTGACAAGGACAATCTCCTGAAATATGTCGAGCCGTCGGATCTGCGCGCCTACGGACTCATTCCCGAAATCATCGGCCGTCTTCCGGTGCTGACCTACCTCGACAATCTCGACAGGGCGGCTCTTCTGAGGATTCTCACCGAGCCTAAGAACGCTATTATGAGGCAGTATGAGAGGCTCTTCGAACTGGACGGAATCTCTCTTAAGGTGGAACCCGGTGTGCTTGAGCTCATCGTGGACACCGCCATCGAGGAGAAACTCGGAGCCAGGGGACTTCGCGCAATCTGCGAGAGGATTATGACCGACGCTATGTATGATGCGCCGTCTTCAAAGTCCAAGGAGTTCGATCTCACCGTTGAGTACGCCAAGAAGAAACTTAGCGACAAATAATTTCCGGTCCTCAAGTCTGACCTCCTGCGGTGGCATGGCTTGGGGATTATTGTATTTAATAAACTACTGAAAATTAAATGGTTATGGATAAGTATATTGAGGAAAACAAGGAACGTTTTTTCGAGGAGCTTTTCTCTTTGCTGAGGATTCCTTCCATCAGCTCCGAACCGGCTCACAGGGAGGATATGACCCGCTGCGCCGGGCGTCTTGTGGAGCTTCTTCTTGAGGCCGGGGCTGACAGCGCAGCGGTTTATCCCACAACGGGGCATCCGGTGGTGTTCGCCGAGAAAATTCTTTCCCCGGACCTTCCAACCGTGCTTGTCTATGGCCACTATGATGTCCAGCCGGTCGACCCTCTGGAACTTTGGGAAAACGACCCGTTTGACCCGAAACTTCGCTATGGCGGAAGATATGGGGATGGGGCAATCTACGGAAGAGGTGCGAACGACGACAAGGGACAGCTCTTTATGCACATCAAGGCGTTCGAGTATCTGCTCCGCAGCGGGGAGCTTCGCCATAATGTGAAATTCATTTTCGAGGGCGAGGAGGAAATCGGCAGCCCTTCGCTTGCGGCGTGGGCCGAGGAGCACAAGGAAATGCTTTCCGCCTCCGTCATCCTCGTTTCCGACACCACTATGATTTCCGACAAAGTGCCTTCAATCAACTGCGGAATGAGGGGACTGAGCTATCTGGAAGTCAAGGTGACGGGTCCGAACAAGGACCTTCACTCGGGGCATTACGGCGGAGCGGTTGCGAACCCGATAAATGTCCTTTGCGATATGATTTCCTCCCTCATAGACTCCGACGGCCGCATAACGGTGAAAGGCTTCTATGACTCTGTTGTTGAACTTTCCCCGGAGGACAGGGCGCAGCTCTCCCGCGCACCGTTCGACCTGGAGGAATACAAGCAGTTCCTCGGCGTCGGGGAAGTTAAGGGCGAAAAGGGCTACACCACCCTTGAGCGCACCGGAATACGCCCCTGCCTTGATGTCTGCGGCATCTGGGGCGGTTTCACCGGAGAGGGCTCCAAAACCGTTCTGCCGAGCGAGGCGCACGCGAAAATCTCTATGCGTCTTGTCCCGAATCAGGACAGCGAGACCATTTCAAGGCTCTTTACGGAGCATTTCCTTTCCATTGCTCCGCCTACGGTGAAGGTGGAAGTGAAGGCTCTTCACGGGGGCAACGGCTTCCTCATCCCTATTTCCTCGAAGGCCTATCAGGCGGCTTCCCGCGCCATCGGAGAAGTTTACGGCGTTCAGCCTGTTCCTTCCCGCGGAGGCGGCAGCATCGCCATTCTCGCCGATCTTCAGAAAATCCTCGGCATAGACCCGCTTCTGATGGGCTTCGGCCTCGAAAGGGACACAATCCACTCCCCGAACGAGTCCTACCTTCTGAGCCAGTTCTTCGCCGGCATAGAGTCGATAATTCTTTTCTACAAATATTATTAACCTACCGAAAAACTTATGAATACAACCGTTCTCATTCTTTCCGTCCTTGTCGCCCTTTGCGCCGGGGGTGCCATTGCTTGGGCCCTTCTGGCAGGGAAAATCAACTCCCTGAGGTCTCAACTTTCTGACTCTCAGGCTCAAACAAAGGTCCTTGAGACCCAGAACGAAATGCTTCGCCACTCCCGTGAGGACGACGAGCGCCACCACGAGGAGAGCCTCAAGGCGCAGGAAGACCGCTTCGGCGAGACACTTGAGAAGGTGACCGCACAGATGAAGGACGCGACCGCCCAGATGCTCAAGGAACGCCAGGAGGAGTTTTCCGCCTCGAGCAAGGACAACCTCGGCCAGATTGTGACCCCGCTTCGCGAAACCATCGACAAAATGAAGCAGGCGATGAACGAGAACGCCCTCAAGCAGAACGAACTCAGCGGGCAGATGAAGGCGAATCTTGAGAATATGATGCGCCACAGCGATGCGGCCCGCAAGTCTGCCGACGACCTCACCCAGGCTCTTCGCCACGGCACTAAAGTCCAGGGAAACTGGGGTGAGAAAGTCCTCGACGAACTCCTTCAGTCCCAGGGACTTACAAGGGGAGTGCACTACGATGTGCAGGCGACTCTGCGCGAGGCTGACGGCTCGGCCGTTCTGAGCGAAGACGAAAAGAGAAAGTGCCCTGACGTTATCCTGCATCTTGACCGGCGGAGGGATGTAATCATAGACTCGAAGGTCTCTCTTTCCGCCTTTATGGACTATGTGGGCGCCACTGACGAGCAGGTTCGCCGCAATGCTCTCGCTTCCCACATCCAGAGCCTCCAGAAGCACGTGAATGAGCTTTCAAAGAAGAATTATTCCGCGTATGTGAAGCCTCCGAAGGTGTGCGTGGACTATGTGATTATGTTCGTTCCGAACATCGGCGCGCTGTGGACCGCCCTGAACGAGCAGCCGGACCTGTGGCGCAGGGCGATGGAAAAGAACGTTTTCATCGCGGACGAGCAGACCCTGTATGCGGCTCTGCGCATTATAAACCTCACCTGGCAGCAGATTGCCCAGGTGGAGAACTACAAGAAGGTCTTTGCTCTTGCAGACGAGATGATGACACGGGTGGGGCAGTTCACAAAGAAGTACAAGGAGATTGGCGATGCGCTCGCAAAGGCGCAGAAAGTCTACGATGAAGGTTCCAGGAAACTTGCTCCCTCAGGGAAGAGCATTCTCAAAACCTGCGACAAACTCAAGGAATTGGGAGCGAAGGAAGATACGGAAAATCCGATTATCGTTCCGGATTCAGATGACTCCGCTGCCGAGCATCTCGTCGTCGGAGGCGTACCAGACGGCGAATTGTCCGGGGGTGATGCCTCTCTGGGGCTCGTCGAATAGGATGAAAAGGCCGCTCGGGCGCTGGAGAAGCGTCGCTCCCTGAAGAGGTTGACGGTAGCGGATGCGCACCCTCAGGTGCTGAACCTCGCCATCCTTCATCCGAAGATCTTCCCTGATCCAGTGGATTTCCTCCTTCGGGATTCTCAGACAGCTGCGTGAAAGGCCCTTGTGGCGGTGTCCTTCCCCTACATATATTATATTGCGGTCCGTATCGGTCTCGATTACGAAAATTGAGTCGCTGTGTCCTCCGATGTTAAGGCCTTTGCGCTGTCCGATGGTGTAGAACTGCGCACCGTCGTGTTTTCCGACAATCTTGCCCCAGGGATTTTCCTTCCAGCGGGTCTTTTTCGTGTGCTTTTTCCCGCTGCGGTAGGTCTCTGTCTCGAAATGAATCGATGAATAATCAATCGGGGTGCTGAGCGTAAGGAGGTCTTCGTCAGAAATCTCCATAAGTTTCCCCTCGTCCCACGGGCAGCCCTCATTCTTAGTCTCCGAAGCCTTGTCCTCGCTGACATAGTCTGAAATCAGTTTGGCTTCGCCCTTGTGCCCCTGGGGAAGAAGAGAGTTCAGAATCTGCGTAATCTTCTGATAGTGAGCGTTCCGGGCGAAGAACTCGTCGTACACCTCCACCACATCCCCCTCGCGAGGAAGGAGTTTTTGCTTGAGGAAGGTAGGCAGGTCCACTTTTCCCACGAAACAGATACCCTGCGAGTCTTTTTTGTCGGCGGATGGGAGCTCGGCCTCGCGGGCAAGGCGTCTAACCTCCGGCTTTTCAATGTCCCCGATAGGGAAGAGCGCCGTCGAAAGCTGCTCCTGAGTGAGCTGGCAGAGGAAATAGCTCTGATCCTTGTTGGGGTCGCTGCCCTCGAAAATCCTGTATATCGGAGTTTCGCCCTTGCAGTCTCCCCAGGTCTTGGGAACGAGAATTTCGCGCCCTTCGCTGTCCTTCACCGTGCCCTTTCTGCAATAATGGCCCGTCGCCACCATATCGGCGCCGAGTTTTTTTGCCGTTTCCCAGAAGGCGGCGAACTTTATCTCCCTGTTGCACAGCACGTCAGGGTTGGGTGTGCGTCCCTTCTCGTATTCGTCGAACATATAATCCACAACCCTCTCCCTGTATTCTTTGCTCAAGTCCACGAAATAGAACGGGATGCCGATTTTCCTCGCCACCATCTCAGCGACAAACCTGTCCTCCTCCCATTCGCATTCGCCGTGTAGGGTGGTGGAGGCATCGTGCCAGTTCTGCATAAACAAGGCAAAGACGTCGTAACCCTGCCTTTTCAGCAGCAGGGCGGCAACGCTCGAATCGACTCCTCCGGAGAGGCCAATGCAGATTTTCATAACTTATTATGGTATTTAGCTTATTGCGTATTTTAACCTTATCTCATTCATCACCCTCTCAAATCCCACGCACTTTTTTCTCTCGCACATTCCTTCCCTCTTTTTTTATCTGAACCCCCTGCACCCCCTGTCAGGGGGATCTTTTACGGCCCCTCCGGGCCGGCGGGCAGAAGCCCTTGTCAAGTTTTGTGCAAAACTTGTTTCATAATAAATTTGTATATTTGCAGTTACCTTATTATTAAGGCGACTTATCTTGTAAGGAAGTCTGAAACGGGAGCGGGGATTTCGCTCCATTTTTCAGACGGAGTGCAAAGTTAGTAAAACACATAGTTATGACAAAAAAAGTCTTGGAAATATCCTATCTCGAATTTGACTCGATAGATGAACTCCCCGCAGCTGACAGGGAGCTTGCTCTTGCGGCAAGGGAGGCGATAGGGGGGTCTTACGCTCCATATTCGCGATTCAATGTGGGCGCTGCGGTGCGGCTTTCTGACGGAACTGTCGTTACCGGGGCGAATCAGGAGAATGCGGCCTATCCGTCGGGGCTTTGCGCGGAAAGGACCGCAATGTTCTATGCCAATGCGCATTATCCGGACAAGGCTATGACCGAAATCGCCATTGCGGCAAGCCAGGAGGGGGTTCTGTGCGACGAGCCTGCGACTCCTTGCGGAAACTGCCGGCAGGTTATGGCGGAGTATCAGACTAAGGGCGGCGTGCCGATGGCTGTGCTGCTTGTGGGGAAAAGGCGAATTTTGAAGTTTGCGAGCATAGAGTGCGTGCTGCCGTTCATCTTCGACAGCCTGGAGGCTAAATAAAAAGCGGTCTACTGCGTTCCTCTCCTGGAGCAAATCCTCATTTTTTTTGAAATCTTGGTAGTCTTCGTTTGCAGATCCAAAGGAATTGACTACCTTTGCAGCGGGGTAAGTCATACACGACCAGCTCCCTCCAAATTCTCCCAGGGTCGGAAGGCAGCAAGAGTAGGAGGTCGTAGCGGTGCGATGTATGTAGCTTACCCTTTTTTTGTGCAACAAAAAAAGGGTAAGCGGTGTTTCCATTAAAGATTATTTGTAAATTTGCGCCGCTTATAGAAAATTAACAATTAAAAATACATTTTTGATTATGAGAAAACACATTGTTGCAGGAAACTGGAAAATGAATACCACTGTTCCTGAGGGAGTTGAACTTGCCAAGGCTGTAGTTGCAAAATCAGCTGAGGTTCCGTCTGACGTCAAACTCATCATCGCTCCGCCTTTTGTACACCTTGCACCTGTTGCCGAGGTTGTAAAGGGCTCGAAGGTAGGCCTTTCAGCTCAGAACTGCGCTGACAAGGAAAAGGGCGCCTACACAGGTGAGGTTGCAGTGAATATGCTCGCTTCAGTAGGCTGCGAATACACAATCCTCGGCCACTCCGAGCGCAGGCAGTACTACGGCGAGACTGATGCGAAACTCGTTGACAAGATTCATCTTGCACTCGCTGCTGGTCTTTCTCCTATCTTCTGCATCGGCGAAAATCTTGAGCAGAGGGAAGCAGGAAAGCACTTCGAGGTTGTTACCGAGCAGGTCAAGAATGTGCTCTACACCCTTTCAGCAGAGGAAATGGCAAAGGTTATCGTAGCTTACGAGCCGGTTTGGGCCATCGGAACAGGCAAGACCGCAACTGCAGAGCAGGCAGAGGAAATCCACGCTTGCGTCCGCAAGGTGCTCGCTGAAAAATTCGGCGCACTCGCTGAGGAAATCACCATCCTCTACGGCGGAAGCTGCAAGCCTTCAAACGCAAAGGAGCTTTTCGCGCAGCCTGACATCGACGGAGGTCTTATCGGAGGCGCCGCTCTGAAGGCTGATGATTTCATCGCAATCGCACTGTCATTCTAATTGCCGAACAAACAGGGGGAATGTCGGATGAAAATCCTACCCGATTTCCTGAAAGCATTCCCTTTTCGATAATCTCCTGTTATGGTGAATAACATAGAAAAAATGAATAGGGCCGCTGACAACATTAGGGTGTTGGCGGCCTCTATGGTTGAAAAGGCCAAGTCCGGACATCCGGGCGGAGCTATGGGCGGAGCGGACTTCATCAATGTCCTTTTCGCCGAATATCTGGTCTATGACCCTGAAAACCCTGCCTGGGAGGGCCGTGACCGCTTCTTCCTCGACCCGGGACATATGAGCACTATGCTCTATTCCGCACTTGCCTTCTGTGGCCGCTTCACTCTCGAAGAACTCTCAGAGTTCCGCCAGTGGGGGAGTCCCACTCCGGGACATCCCGAGAGGTGCGTAGAGCGGGGCATTGAAAACACTTCCGGCCCGCTAGGACAGGGACACACCTTCGCGGTTGGCGCCGCAATAGCCGCCAAATTCCTCAAGGCCCGTCTCGGCGAAGTGATGAACCAGAGAATCTACACCTACATCTCCGACGGAGGCATTCAGGAGGAAATATCTCAGGGCGCGGGCAGGATTGCCGGCACGCTGGGCCTGGACAACCTCATTATGTTCTACGACTCCAACCACATCCAGCTCTCCACAGAGACCGCTGTCGTGGATAACGAGGATGTTGCGGCAAAATATGCTGCATGGGGTTGGAACGTTCTGAAAATCAACGGTAACGATGTGGCTGAAATCCGCTCCGCTCTTGACGCCGCTCTCACCCCGAACGGCCGTCCGACCCTTATAATCGGCGAGACCGTAATGGGCAAGGGAGCTCTCCGCGCTGATGGCACAAGCTACGAGAACTGCTGCGCAACTCACGGCGCTCCGCTTGGAGGCGACGCCTACACTAATACAGTAAAGGCTCTCGGAGCAGATCCTGAGAATCCGTTTGTGTTTTTCCCGGAAACCGAGGAAATTTACTCAGCAAGAAGGGAGGAACTTCGGACTATTGTCGCTTCACGCAAGGCCGCAGAGGCTGCCTGGGCTGCCGCAAACCCTGAACTTGCTGCGAAAAAGGCGCGCTGGTTCAGCGGAAAGCTTCCGGAAGTGGACTGGAGAGCGATTGAGCAGAAAAGGGACAATTCCACCCGTGCTGCTTCCGCAACGGTGCTCGGAGTGCTCGCTGAGCAGATTGACAATATGATTGTCGCTTCAGCCGACCTTTCCAACTCCGACAAGACCGACGGCTTCCTCAAAAAGACCCACGCCTTCTCCAACGGAGACTTCAGCGGAGCGTTCTTCCAGGCGGGAGTTTCCGAGCTCACGATGGCATGCTGCTGCATCGGAATGATGCTTCACGGCGGCGTGGTTTCCGCATGCGCGACCTTCTTCGTGTTCTCCGACTACATGAAGCCGGCGGTGAGAATGGCGGCGCTTATGGAGGTCCCGGTGAAGTTCATCTGGTCTCACGACGCGTTCCGCGTGGGCGAAGACGGTCCTACCCACGAGCCTGTGGAGCAGGAAGCGCAGATCCGCCTTATGGAGAAGCTCAAAAACCATCACGGAGAGAACTCTATGCTGGTTCTCCGTCCTGCCGATGCCGATGAGACAACCGTTGCGTGGAAACTCGCGATGGAAAACACCAAGACTCCTACCGCGCTCATCCTTTCCCGCCAGAACATAAAGAGCCTTCCGGAGGATAACGACTACAACGCAGTTTCCCGCGGCGCCTACATAGTTGCCGGCTCCGACAAACTCTACGACTACGGTCTCGGGGCTAAGGAAGTCGTTCTTGTGGCTTCCGGGTCCGAAGTCGCCACTCTTGCCGCCGGAGCGGAACTCCTCAGGGAAAAAGGCATCCGCTGCCGCATAGTTTCGGCTCCTTCTGAGGGACTTTTCCGCAGCCAGAGCCTTGAGTATCAGGAGGAAATCATCCCGCCGGGAGCGAATGTGTTCGGCCTCACCGCCGGACTCCCTGTGACCCTTCAGGGTCTTGTGGGCTCCAACGGAACGGTCTTCGGCCTTGAATCCTTCGGTTTCTCCGCCCCATACAAGGTGCTTGACGAGAAACTCGGTTTCACTGCCGAAAACGTTTATAATCAGGTTCTTGACACTCTGTTATAGGAAAGTCAACAATAGAAAAAAGGAGATGACCATCAAAAAGTCGTCTCCTTTTTTATTTGTGCGTGGCGGAAGAGTCTTACTCACCGTCTTGCCACAAATTCTGCAGAAACAAATTGCAGTACTCGATCCAGTTTTTCCACGTGTGCCCGCCGCCGGAGAGATTGTAGCGGTGAGGGTAGTCGTGATTGCTGAGGTAGAAGTCGAACTGCTGAGTGGAGCAGTAGAAAACGTCCCAGAAGCCCGCCATAATCCAGTAAATGCGCGGAGGATTGCTGAACTGAACGGAAAGTTTCTCCTTCAGACCGCTGTAGAACCCGTTGTTGTGCCCGCGTTTGAATGCAGGCTTAATCATAGGGGAGAACATCCCCACATAGTCAAACATATCGGGGAAGTTTGCCGAGATGAAAATGGCCTGAAGAGCGCCTATCGAAAGCCCTGCAATGGCCCTTCCTTCCTTTGTGCGGATTGTGCGGTAGAGGCTGTCGACGGTCCCCACAACATCCTTCGGGAACAGCGACTCCACCACTCCGTCAATCTCGAAAAATGCCTCTCCGACCGGTTTGCGGCGTCCGTAGCGGTAGTCTTCGTCGTTGTTGTACTGGTTGGTGTTCGGGAAAACCACAATCATCGGTTTCACTTTGCCCTCAAGGGTGAGGCTGTCGATGTCGTGCAGAATACTTCCCTTCTCAATCCACGCCGTTTCCGAGCCTCTCGCTCCGTGGAGAAGATAGACAACTGGGTAGGATTCAGTGGTATTCTCGTAATTTTCAGGGAGATACACGAACATCCTTCTTTCTCCGAGCTTCGCCTGCGAACTCCGGCAGTAGAGCGTGTCGAGCCTTCCCCTGCATTTGTAGGAGGTCTCAAGCGGCGCGTATGCAGTCTGCCTCACCCGTGGCTCCGCGTCCGTGGAAGCGGCTGCGCCTGCAAGGAGACTGACGCTCAGCAGAAGCTGTCCGAAAATCTGATTTATTGTTTTCCTAATCATTTAATTTTTCCTTAAGTCTCGCAAGCGGTTTCTCGTTGCGGAACCTGAGTTATTTTTGTTCATTAGCCTTCACGGCATCATCTGTAACTGTCTTTGTTTCACTGCTTCCAGGGAAAATTCTCTCGGTAAAAAGAAGCAGATTCCCGTTTCGCGAGTCGGCGTGCAGGGCAAAAATGTGGAAGCGCTCCGAGGGGCGGCAGCCGAGCCTTTTGCGAAGTTCCTCGCTCGTCATCCTGACTCCTCTTGCGCTCACTTCTGCCTCCGGATGCGTTTTTCCGAACTCTTTTATTGTCTTTCCGCTCAGCGGGGCGACTTCCAGAATCCTGAAGAGTTTTCCCCCGTACGTGAGGGATATGGTCTCACCGTTATGGGAGTCGGAACCATTGTCCGCATCATTGGAGAGGGAACCGCTGTCCATTATATAATAATGCGCGTCGTGCCCCAGCACAGCAGCACCCAGCTTTTCCCCGATGAGGTCGAAGCATCCGGCCTTCATCAGCGCCTTCCCAGGCTCGAAAAGAACCGCTCCGCTCCCAATCTCGTTTTCCCCTGCAAGGCGGCAACAATTTCCGTTCCCCGTTCCCTCGGCTGCTTTGAGTGCAAACTCATATTCCAGCAGAGGCTCATCGGCGCAGTCGAGATTGAATGTATTCACAACGCAAGGCCTTTTCCCTGAAGCGTTTACGTCCTCGCGGGACAAAATTACCAGCAGCTCCTTGCATTCTCCTCCGGCTTCGATAATCTGCACCTCGCTGCACAGCGACTCTCCCAACCTCTTGACGATCATTGAGATGTCTGCCATAGGGGAGAGCTTCAGAACGACCGAAGGTGCTATCTCAAGCAGCCTCTGCTTAATTTCCAGAATATCCGGTGAACAGTCCTCAAGCAGGAAAACCTTGTTTCCGCAGCCGTCGCGCCGGGCGGGGTCGAGGAAAATTACATCCGGTCTGAACTCTTCAAGAAGCCTCCCGAGGCTCGCAGAAGCCAAAGTTTCCGCTGTGGCCTCAAAGGAATGGACCTCAATGTTCCACGCTCCAAAAACTGAGAAATTGTGCCTTGCAGCTTCGCAGAGAAGGGGATTCATCTCGTTGTAGAACACTTTTTCAGCGATGCGGGAAAACTCAAGGCTGTCCACTCCGAGCCCTCCGGTGAGGTCTGCAATGCGAGGCTTTCGCATTTCAGCCTCCTTCTCGCTGCACTCGGAAGCGAAAATTCCCGCGATGACTCCTGCCTTGTGACGGGCTGTCACCTCGCTGCTGCACTGCTCCGCGCTCAGTGAACGCGGCAGCACAAGGCCCTCGGTCTTTGCCCACAGGGGAGCCTTACGGGCGAGTTTCCTGCGGCTGATGAGAGTCTCCACCGCTGCTCCGACATCAATCCCCGGCCACTTGTCCTTCCCCAGGGCAAGCCTCGCGGGGTCGTCCGAGCGGTGCTGGGTGACAAATTCCGACAGCTGTTTTATGTCCAAGACTTTACTTTCCATTTTTGAGCGTGCAAAGATACACCAAATTGCTGAAGTTTTGCAAGTATTAAAAAGTTTTCCTTCTCCCTTTTGTACCCCCGAATTTTATTGTATTTTTGTGCGTGCTTATTCAAAACCTTGCGGAAGACGGATTGCCCTCTTTCAGCGGGTATTTAAGCAGTAGAGCAGAAAATAAGTAAAACTAATTAATATAGAAGAACTATGGACTATATGGAAGTCGCAAAATCTTGGCTGTTAGGCGATTATGACCTCGAAACCAAGACTGCCGTACAAAATCTCATCACCTCCGGGGACGCCTCCGCCCTCGAGGACGCATTCTACCGCCGTCTCGAATTCGGAACCGGCGGACTTAGGGGAAAAATGGGCGTAGGAACGAACAGAATGAACAAATATACCGTCGGAATGGCCACCCAGGGCCTTGCAAACTACATCCTTTCGCACTGCCCGGGCACGGAGCACTCCGTCTGCATCTCCTTCGACAGCCGCAACAACAGCTCTGCTTTCGCGAAAATCACGGCGGAGGTCCTTGCCAATAACGGCATAAATGTCTGGCTCTACGACAATCTGCGCCCGATTCCGCTTCTGAGTTTCGCGGTGAGGACCAAGAAGGCTGATGCCGGAGTTATGATTACCGCATCCCACAACCCTAAGGAATACAACGGCTACAAGGTGTTCTGGAACGACGGAGCACAGGTCATTTCCCCTGTCGACAAGGAAATCGTTGAAGAAGTGAACAAAATCACCGACCCGTCGATGGTGAAATTCAACCCCGGAGACACCTGCGCCGAGATTCAGCTGATGGGAAGCGAGATGGACAAGGCCTATATGGACGCAGTGACCACCCTGATGCTCTCTCCGGAGGCTGTCGCAAAGCACAGCGATATGAAAATCGTCTACACCCCGCTTCACGGCTCGGGAGTGAACATTGTGCCGGCGCTACTGAAGAGAATCGGCTTCAAGAACATTCTCCACGTACCGGAGCAGGACATCAGCGACGGAAATTTCCCTACGGTCCAGTCTCCTAACCCGGAGAACGGCGAGGCCCTTACTATGGCGATTGCTGCAGCTGACCGCGAGGGAGCGGACCTTGTGCTCGCAACCGACCCTGACGCCGACCGCGTGGGCATCGCAGTGAGGAATCCTGAGGGCAAGATGGTGCTTCTCAACGGCAACCAGACCGGCTCCATCCTCACCTACTACATCCTTCGCCGCCGCAGCGAGAAGGGAACGCTCTCGGAGAAGAACTACTGCGTCAAGACCATCGTGACCACCGAACTTATCCGTGCTATCTGCGACAAATACGGCGTAAAACTCTACAATGTTCTCACCGGGTTCAAATACATCGCCGACATTGTCCGCCGCAATGAGGGCAAGGGCGAGTTCGTATGCGGAGGAGAGGAGAGCTACGGCTTCAACGTGGGCGAGTTCGTCCGCGACAAGGATGCCCCAATTTCCTGCGCTATGGTTGCCGAGTGCGCCGCCTGGGCCGCTGAGCAGGGCAAAACCCTCTACGAGCTGCTCCAGGACCTTTACACCGAGTTCGGCTACTACCGCGAGGCTCTGGTATCTCTCGTTCGCGAGGGAAAAGCCGGTGCGGAGGAGATTGCCGGGATTATGGTGGATATGAGAAACAATCCGCCTAAGACTCTCGCCGGAGAGAAGGTTGTCAAGGTAATCGATTACCTCAAGCCTGAGGAAACAGGTCTGCCTTCTTCAAATGTGCTTCAGTTCTACTCCGCCGGGGGAGACGTCGTTTCAGTGCGCCCTTCCGGCACGGAGCCTAAGATCAAGTTCTATTTCGGAGCTCACGGAAAGACCGCCGACGCGAAAATCGCCGCTCTCAAGGAACAGTTCGGTCTGTAACCTGTTTCACTCACTGACTGTAAATCACCTCTATAACTGGGAAACGCCCATCTGTAACTATGAACAGGAAAATTCTATGGCTGCACGGTTTTGGAGGATCACCCAAGTCGGGGATAGTAAACTTCCTGAGGAAGTACTATCCCCAATTTGATTGGGTGGCTCCCGAACTTACTCACCATCCTGGGGAGTCGATTGAGAAGATCAACGCCATACTCGCCTCTGAAAGCGATGTGGCTGCCATTCTTGCGACTTCGCTGGGAGGATTCTATGCAATCTGTTCGGATTTTCGGGGCCCGGAACTGGTGATTAACCCGGCCGTGAACCCATACGAGACCATTGGGAAGCATCTTGGAGTGAACCGCTGGTTCGGGCCGCGCTCGGACGGGGCGACCGAGTTCACCGTGACGGCGGAGGATGTGGAGGAATTCAAGGCCTTTCCTCTTCCGCTCGCTGATGAGAACTGCCTCACGCCTACAGGGGAGGAGGCCTTCCCGGGGATGCTTCCGGACAGGATTCTGTGCCATTACACCGAGCACGACCCTCTTCTCGGGGAGGAGGTGAAGGCCGATTACGAGAGGCTTTTCCCGAGCCGCGAGATGATGACTCACCACGTTCTGCCGGGGCATATCGTCACGGAGAGTTACATCGTGCGCATCCTTCCCAAATTCATCTGGAATATATAGGGGCGATTGTCCTAAAAAGCGCATTGCCGCGTTGTGCTCCTCAGTGAAATCCTCACAACCATCAGGTTGCTGCGGTTTCCCTTCGTCGCGAGCCTTGCACTGCATCTTTTTATGACAATCGCCCTTCCAAGTTATACTCTTATAATTGGTTCTTAATTTATGACTCAGATAGTTTTGCCTGAAGGGGAGCATCCTCTTGTCTTTTATCTTGCGGCTGAAGAGTTTGTCGCGGACAATTTCTATGAGATCTTTTCCGCAAAAGAGGCCGTCAGCCCCGCAGATCCGTCCCGTGGAACTTCGGTTTTGTGTTCCACGCCGGGGAAGAACCCGCCCGCGTGGAACATCAGGGGAGCGTTCTTCATCTGGCAGGTTCCTCCGACGGTCATCTTCGGACGCAATCAGGATATGAACGCGGAGGTGAATGTCTCCTACTGCCGCTCGAACGGAGTCAGGATGTTCCGCAGAAAGAGCGGAGGCGGGTGCGTCTATGCCGACTGGGGCAACATAATGATTTCATACATAAGGCCTTGCGCAGACGGAGTTCAGTCTCTTTTTTCGGAATATCTCTCTTTCCTCAGCTCGTTTCTCCGCGCTCTAGGCCTTAATGCGGAAGTCTCGGGGCGCAACGATGTGCTCGTGGACGGAAGGAAAGTCTCAGGAAACGCCTTTTCGCTCCGCACGAACGGAGTCGGGATAGTCCACGGCACTCTTCTCTATGACCTGGATTTCAGCGCGATGTCCGCCGCCATAACCCCTTCGCGCGCAAAACTCGAAAGCAAGGGAGTCAAGTCCGTGGAACAGAGGGTGTTGAATTTAAAGGAAAAACTTGACGGGAAAATTTCTGGGCAGGAGGAAAGCCTCGGACGGCAGAAAACGCCTTCGGAAGCAAAAAATATGGGCCTCGATGCTTTGAAATCGGCGATTATTTCTTACTTTTGTTGCGATGAACTGAAACTTTCGGAAGGCGAAATTTCGCAGATTTCTGAAATAGAGCGGACCTATCTCGACCCGGTCTTTATCCGGGGCCGCAGGGGAGTTTCCGACGACAGTTTGTAGCGCATAAAATAATGTAAAACCATAACTCCGGTATGGACGATAAAAAAACTTGTTTGTACGACCGCCACATCGCTCTCGGCGCTCTGATGAGCCCTTTCGGCGGCTTCATTATGCCTATCCAGTATTCTTCAATCACCGAGGAACACAATGCCGTACGCAGCGATGTCGGAATGTTCGACGTGAGCCATATGGGCGAAGTCTTCGTTAGCGGAGAAGATGCGGAAAAGTTTGTAAATCACATCTTTACAAACGAAATCGCCGGCATTCCCGAGGGGAAGATCCTTTACGGAATGATGCTCCGGGAGGACGGCGGAGTGGTTGACGACCTTCTTGTCTACAAGATGTTCGAGCCGGGGCGCTTCCTTCTTGTTGTGAACGCCGCGAACATCGACAAGGACTTCGACTGGATAAAGACTCAGGCTGCGGGCTATAATGTGAAACTCGACAACGAGTCCGAGGCGTGGGGCGAAATTGCCCTGCAGGGCCCGAATGCCGAGAAGACCATCGTGGAAGTGCTTGACCTGAAGGATGTTCCGTCGCTGGAGTTCTACACTTTCAGAGAGTTCCTCTGGAAGGGCAAACGCCTTATAATAAGCCGCACGGGCTACACAGGCGAGGACGGATTCGAGATTTATGCCGCCGAGGAGGCGATTGTTGAAATCTGGGA
>CAVAMP010000023.1:0-40004 GCA_963589825.1 Flexilinea sp.
CAACGAAATGGTGGACTACCTCATCAACGGCCATTGCGTAGAATGTGAATAATAAATAATATACAGATATGAAAAGAAATCTTATCTCTGCGGCTGCTGTTCTTGCCGCACTGCTCCTTTCGCTCACTTCCTGCGAAAAGGAGGGAACACGACTCTACGAGGGCTATTACTCGTTCAAGACGAGCGGAACACTCACCATCGACCGTGAGGTCAACGCTTCCGACGATGACACCGACGCCGATGATTCAACCGGGGACGACACCGCTGGAGGCGATGATACTTCCGCCGGAACAACCTCTGTGCAGCCTTCAAGCGCCCTTGACGACCTTCTGGACAGTCTCGGAATTTCTCTTCCGGATCTTCGCGACAGTCTCGGCATAGACCCTGACATCACTCTCCCTACAACCGACGGCACATTCAAGTCTTCGCTCTCCTCCGAGTCCGGACAGATGAACATAGTCACCACCGGGGAGAACACTATGATTGTCACCCTCAACATCGTGGGCGGAGACGTTCTCGTCTTTGACGCCACAGTCGACGGGAAAAAGATTACCTTGAGCCCAATCAGCCGCATCCTCACCATCAAGGACGAGGGCATCACTTTCACTGTTGACGCCACCGTCGAGGGAACGGGCGAGAAATATGGCGATGTGGTGATTTTCTCTCTGAAATACACCGGCGACACTTCCTATCTCATTTATAATTACACGATTACGGACTCCGATGTCAAGTGTGTCGCAAAAGTGAACAACTAGCGGCTTCTCAGTCGATTTAATATGGATTGCAATATGATGAAAATCAGAAATATAACTCTGCTCCTGGCCTCTGCGGCAACAGCACTCAGCCTTGCCTCCTGCGGCAACCTTTCCCTGAAGAAAAAGGAGACTGTGAAGAGTCCAGTCAGGGTGAAAGTGCTCGAGGTGAACCCCGACTCCGACGCCTCCTCGGCAAAGACATACGTCGGAAAGGTGGGCACGTCGAAAAACACCGTCGTCCTCTCTCCGTTCCCCGCAAAACTCGAAAAGGTGAGCGTGAAGCAGGGACAGACCGTCAGGGCCAACCAGCAGGTGGCGAAAATCTACTCTGAGACCGTCGCCAGCTCCCTCAATGCCGCCCGCGCCACTATGCGTCAGGCTCAGGACGGATATGACCGCCTTCAGAAAGTGAGGGACAACGGCAGCGTCGCCCCGGTGAAGGTGGTTGAGGTGGAAACCGCTCTTGCGCGCGCCAAGGCCACCCTTGCAACGGCCCAGAAGGCCGCCTACGACTGCTCGGTGAAAGCACCGTTCGCGGGCACAGTGAGCGAAGTTCTCGTTGAGGAAGGCGAGGAAGTGACTATGGGTCAGCCGCTTGTGCGGATTGTGGACCTGGGGTCCCTCGAAGTTCAGATTTCAATTCCCGAGACCGAGATTTCCGCGGTGGGAGTGGGGAGCGTCGCTCAAGTCACCATCCCTGCGCTTTCCTCCGCCCAGTTCCCCGCAAAACTCGTCCGCAAGGGAGTTTCCGCATCCGCCGTTTCCCACAGCTACGACTGCTCCCTGGAGCTTCTGAGTCCCGTTGAGGGTCTTATGCCGGGAATGGTGGGGAAGGTTGTATTCTCAAATGAGGGCGCGCTCTCCGATGAGCCTCAGAATCCCGTAATCCCCGCTTCCATCGTGCGGATGGACAAGACAGGGAAATATGTCTGGGCTGTGAACGCACAGAACAGGGTTGAGAAGAAATACATAACCCCGGGGGATTTTTCCGGGAAGGGAGTCATCGTTCTTGAGGGCCTTGAGAGCGGAGACCGCGTAATTGTGGAAGGTATGTCCAAAGTCAGCACTGGAATGAGCGTCTATGTTGAATAATCCCGCCGCAAGAGACTGACTGCCAAAGTTTTGCACTTGCAGAACATAAGAACAATATGGAAAAGAAAGGATTGACATCAAAAATAGTTCTCGGAGCGATCAAGAACAAAAGCATCGTTCGCTTTTTCCTTGTCCTTCTCATCGGCGCCGGCATCTACGGCCTCTATGATATGAACAAGGACGAGTTCCCGTCGTTCGAGATTAAGCAGGGCCTTATCGCTGCGGTCTATCCGGGCGCGGACGCCGCTCAGGTGGAGGAGGAAGTGGGGAAGCCGCTGGAGCAGATGCTGTTCGGAATGAGCGAAGTCAGCCGCTCCGGCACCAAGGTCGTGAGCAAGGACGGAATGTGCTACATCTACACCGACATCACATCCCCTGCTGACAAAAAGAATGAGGTGTGGTCAAAGATCCGCCTCAAAATCAACACCCTGAAGCAGACTCTGCCTCCGGGAGTGCTTGCAATCGTTGTCATAGACGACTTCAGCGACCTCACCTCGGTGCTCATCGCTCTCGAGTCTTCGGACAAGGGCTACACCGAAATGAAGGAATATGCGGACGACCTCTCCGAGCGCCTTCGCACCATCCCGGAGCTTGCAAACGTAAAAGTAATCGGAACACAGAGCGAGGAAGTGGCTGTGAGCGTGGATATGGACCGTTTATCTGCCTACGGCATATCCCCGACCTCTCTGATGCTTGAGTATCAGACCTCGGGCCTTCAGGCCCTGGGCGGCACTTTCTCCACCGATTACACTTCCTCCCCGATTCACATCGAGAAGACCGTGACCGACGAACAGGAAATCGCGGAGAAGATCATCTGGTCATCCACTGACGGGAACACCCTGAGGCTCAAGGATATAGCCAAGATTGAAAGACGCTACAAGGCCCCTTCCACTCTCGTCACCTACAACGGCAACACCGCGATTGTCCTCTCCATCAGTATGCGCCCCGACAACAACATCGTGGCCTTCGGAAAGGAAGTGGACAAGGTGCTCGCGGACTTTATGGAGGACGCGCCGGAAAGCCTCACCGTTTCCCGGATCACCGACCAGCCAAAGGTCGTGGGCGATTCCGTGTGGTCGTTCCTGAGGGACCTCGTGATTTCTATGCTCGTGGTGATCCTCGTGATGCTGCTGCTCTTCCCGATGAAGTCCGCCCTCATCGCCTCCTCCGGCGTTCCGGTCTGCACGGCCATCGCCGTCGCCCTTATGTACATTTTCGGAATATGCCTCAACACGGTGTCGCTGGCGGCGCTGATTGTGGTGCTGGGAATGATTGTGGACGACTCCATCATAACGATGGACGGCTATATGGACAAGCTCGGAAGGGGAATGTCGAGGCTGGATGCCGCCTGCTCAAGTGCGCAGGAGCTTTTCACCCCGATGTTTATGGCGACTTTCGCCATCAGCGCGATGTTCTTCCCGATGACCCACATAATCACGGGCTACCTCGGAGACTTCGTGCAGACCTTCCCGTATGTGATTGCGTTCGCCCTGATGACTTCGCTCGCATACGCCGTGCTTGTGGTGCCGTCGCTTGAGGTTAAGTTCATTTCTTCGCCGCGCCCGCGTCGCGAAACCATCCTCACCAAGGCTCAGAATCACCTTTTCGCCGGCCTCCAGAAGGGCTATGACTACCTTCAGAACAAATGCTTCAAGCACCCTGTCGTGACTGTTCTCTCGGGTGTGGGCGCAATCGGCCTGGGACTTCTGATGTTCTCGCAGATGAACATCCAGCTGATGCCTATGGCGGCCCGTCCGGTCTTCGCCGTGGAGGTCTATCTCGACCCTTCCGCGAACATTGAGAGCACGGCCCGGGTGGCTGACTCCCTTGCGACCCTACTTAGGCAGGACAGCCGCGTCACCTCCGTCACCGAGTTCATCGGAACGGGCACACCGCGCTTCCACGCCACCTATTCCCCGATTCTGCCGGGCAAGAATGTGGCCCAGCTCATCGTGAACACCAAGTCCAACAAGGCCACGGAGTCGTTCCTCGCGGACTGTGAGGCGCAGTACGAGCACCTCTTCCCGGAGGCGGTAATCCACGTCAAGCAGATGGACTACCAGGGCACTTCCACCCCTGTCGAGCTCCACGTTTTCAGCGAGGATTACGATGCGATGAAGACCGTCGCGGACACGCTGAAGAACTATATGGCGGGCCTGGATATGCTCAAATGGGTGCACAGCGACGCCGACAACTACACTTCCGGCGTTCTTGTCCAGATGGACGCCGACGAGGCGATGAGGCTCGGAGTGAACCGCACGATGATGAACCTCTCCCTTGCGAGCGAGTTCAACGGCCTGCAAATCAGCAGCATACGCGAGGGCGACAACCTCATCCCGGTTAACCTCTACGCCGACAATGTGGGCGGCGACTCTCCGTACGACGTAATCTCCAACTCCCTCGTTCCGACGGCCGTCCCCGGCCTTATGGTGCCGGTGCGTCAGGTGGCGAGCGTCACCCCGGAGTGGGCCCCCGAGTGCCTCACCCGCATCGACGGGCGTCAGGCAATCGTAATCGGAGCGGATATGTGCTTCGGAAAGAGCCAGCCTACGGCAATCCGCGCCATAAAGAAGTTCCTCAAGGAGTATGATATGCCGGAAGGAGTCACGGTGGAGTTCGGCGGACTGAACGGCGTGAACAGGACAATCGGCCCTGAAATCGCGCTCTCATTCCTCGCTGCGGTGCTCGTGCTGTTCGTCTTCCTGCTGTTCCACTTCAAGAAAATCTCCCTCGCCCTGCTCACGATGGTTCTGAGCGCGCTCTGCCTTTTCGGAGCGTTCTTCGGCCTCTGGGTGTTCGGTCTTGACTTCTCTATGACCGCCGTTCTGGGACTTATTTCCCTCGTGGGAATCATCGTAAGGAACGGAATCATAATGTTCGAGTACGCCGAGGAGCTCCGTTTCCAGGAGGGCTACACCGTGAAAGCGGCGGCAGAGCAGGCCGGAAAGCGCAGGATGCGCCCTATTTTCCTGACCTCCTGCACGACAGCGCTCGGAGTGCTCCCGATGATAATAAGCGGCGATCTGCTCTGGATGCCGATGGGAGTTGTAATCTGCTTTGGCACAATGCTTTCCGTCATCCTGATTACCCTCATTATGCCGGTTTCCTACTGGCTGATTTTCTACAATGCCGACAAAAAGAAGGCTGCAGCGATTGTGACGGAAGGAACTCCGGAAATTGAAACGATTGAAAATGATGAAAATGAATAATATATACCCAAGTTCCGCAGTCGCGAAACTTGAAAAAGGCATTTGGGAGAACTTGCGCAGACTCGCTTTTGTAGGAGCCGCTTCGCTCGTGGCGGCTCTGTCGCCTGCGGCGGGCTGCTTCGCACAGGCCCCCGGCGGAGCAGCGGGCGACGCCGCCCGGGCCCTCAGCCTTGAGCAGTGCCGCACTATGGCCCTTGAAAACAACGCATATATGGCTAATGCGACCCTGGATGTGAGGGCGGCGTGGCTCCAGAAGCAGGAAGCCCTCTCGGAGTATTTCCCCAGGGTCAGCGCCGCGGCCTTCAGCTACTGGGCGATGAACCCGCTTCTTGAGGTGGGAATAATAGACGTTCTCGGCAGCAACGACTACGCCTGGAACATCCAGACCGAAGCTGAGTCCCTGGGCTCGATGTACGGAATAAACACGAAGTACACAGCGTTCAAATGGGGATATTCCGCAGGAGTCCTCGCCCTTCAGCCGGTCTATGCCGGAGGAAGGATTGTTTCGGGCAATCGTCTCGCCTCTCTCGGAATGGAGGCCGCTTCCCTAAAGCAGGGTCTCCAGAGGAGAAAAACCCTTCAGGAAGTGGACGAGCTGTGGTGGAATGTGGTCTCT
Organism: Flexilinea sp.; assembly: GCA_963589825.1. Taxonomy (GTDB): domain Bacteria; phylum Bacteroidota; class Bacteroidia; order Bacteroidales; family UBA932; genus Cryptobacteroides. Next base: position 5,673 of record CAVAMP010000023.1, read on the forward strand.
CTTGAAGACAAAATCTCCACTCTGGAGCATCTCCAGGGCACTCTCGACACTCTCTACGCCAATGTTCAGAGCGCAGTCGCCTCGGGTCTTGCCGCCGACACGGATGTCCTTCAGATTGAACTCAAACGCGACGAACTCTCCGCCCTTCGCAAACAGGCGCAGAGCGGAGTGAGACTCTCGAAGATGAACCTTCTGAACGCCATCGGACAGCCCTACACCGTTGTCCCTGCGGCCTCCACGCCCGACCGTCCCTACATAGACTCCATCACTCTCGACTATGTCTCCTCCCTCCCTGACTCTCCCGAGACTTACTGGAAGGATGAGGACGGCATCGTGGACCAGATGCAGGAAAGTAAGCTTCTGGAACTCCAGGTGAAGGCAAAACAGCTTGAAAAGAGAATGACGGTGGGGGAGGCTCTTCCGCAGGTTATGGTGGGCGCATCGGCAGGCTATTCCAACCTCTACGACAAGCCCAAGACCAATGTGGTGGCTCTAGCAACGGTTCAGATCCCGATTTCGGACTGGGGCAAGACCGCCCGCAAGGCTCAGAGAATAGGCACCGAGGTTCAGAAGGCCGAAAATGAGAGGGACTATCTGTCCAAGCAGCTCCATCTTCAGGTGGGAAAGCTCTGGCTCGACCTCACTTCATCCTACGACCAGTGGCAGCTCTCAGAGGAAAAGCTCACGAAGAGCCAGCGCCTCTACGACTCCACGCTCTCCAACTACGAAGCCGGCCTCGTTCCTCTCCAGGACCTTCTCCAGGCCGAAACCACCCTCCGCACCGACTCTTCCGCCCGGATCGACGCCCTGATATCCTATCGCAACGCCATCCTCGCCTACACCTCCCTCTCCGAGACCGACTAACTTCGTGGCGTTTCAATCGGTGTTTTCGTGGAGGTGCCGCTTGATTTTGGCGGCTAGAGAGGGCCCTACAAGGGCGGCGACTTCCTCCTCGGGGGCGGCGGCTATGCGGGCTACCGAGCCGAAATGGAGGATCAGCCTCTGCTCGGTCTTGGGGCCTACGCCGGGGATTTCGCTCAGGGCGGACTCTATTTGGGACTTGCTGCGGAGGTTGCGGTGGAACGTGATGCCGAAGCGGTGGGCTTCGTCGCGGATTTGGCGGAGGACTTTGGAGGCCTGGGAGTTCATATCCAGGAAAAGCGGGTAGGGGTCTCCGACCCGGATGACCTCCTCCAGACGCTTAGCAAGGCCGATTACCGTCAGTTTGTCCGTGAGACCGAGCTCATAGAGGGCCTCGTAGGCGAAGGAAAGCTGGCCCTTGCCGCCGTCGATTACCACCAGCTGCGGAAGGTCGTCCGGGGCTTCGGCGAGCATCCTGGAGTAGCGCCGGTTCACCACCTCCTTCATCGAGGCGTAGTCGTTCGCGCCCACGACCGTCTTTATCTTGAAATGCCTGTAATCCTTCTTTGAGGGCTGTGCGTCGCGGAAAACCGTGCAGGAGGCAACCGGATTCGTTCCCTGGATGTTCGAGTTGTCGAAGCACTCGATGTGGCGCGGCAGCTCCTTCATCCCCAGGGCGTCCCTGAGCTCCTCCATCACCTTCATCCTGTAGTTGTCCGGGTCCGTGTGCTCCCTCTGCTTGAGGGCGTTGAAGCGCATCTCGCGGGCGTTCTTGGCGCTGAGCTCCAGAAGCGAGAGCTTGTCGCCCCTTACCGGGATCTTGAACTCCACCCCCTCTATTTCCACATCCGGCAGGAACGGCACGATGACTTCCTTTGAAAGAGCGCCGAACTTCGCCTCGATTTCGCCGATGAACGTTCCGAGCACAGTCTCCTGAGGCTCTTCAATGTTGAGCTTGAAGCCGAGATTGAGCGACTGGATTACCGAGCCGTCAGCGATGCGGAGGAAGTTTCCGAAAGCTTCGCCCGGGTCCAGAACAAGGGAGAAAACGTCGTAGCTTCCCTGCGATGCGCTCTGAATCAGCGACTTGCCGTAGTGCTTGTCCAGCTCCTGCATCTTGTCCTTGTACTCCTGCGCCGCCTCGAAGTTCATCCCCTCGGCAGCCTCCATCATAAGGGCTTTGTATTTCTGGATAATCTCGCGTCCGCCCCCCTTGAGCATTTTCGCGATTTCCTCGATGTTCGCGTTGTATTCTTCGACCGAAATCCCCCCGCAGCAGCACCCGCGGCAGCGGTGGATGTGGTAGTTGAGGCACGGGCGCACCTTACCCCGAAGGACTGTCTCCGAGGTAATCTTGTTGTTGCAGGTGCGAAGCGGATAGACCGTATGGAAAAGGTCCACGAGAACCCTTGCGTGCTGGACATTGGAATAGGGCCCGAAATAGCGCGAGCCGTCCTTCACAACGCGCCGGGTGAGGAAAACCCTGGGAAACTCGTCCGCGCTGATGCAGATCCACGGATAGGTCTTGGAATCCTTCAGCAGGATGTTGTATTTGGGCTTATACTGCTTTATGAGATTGTTTTCAAGAAGAAGGGCGTCGGCCTCGCTCTCCACGACGGAGTACTGCGCGTCGGCAATGTGCGAGACCATAATGGCGGTCTTTCGCGTGAGCCTCTCCGGCGGGACGAAATACTGAGCCACCCTCTTGTGGAGGTCCTTGGCCTTGCCTACATAGATGACCGTCCCTTCCGAGTCGTAGTAGCGATAGACGCCCGGCTGGTGCGGAAAGAGCGATATTTTTTCCCTGACGGTCATAATTTCATATTTTAGGAGAGGAGTATAACGCAGTAATTCGCCCCTTTAGGACAGTCGTCGTTTCCAGGAAATAAGTCCGTTTACAGCATTCGCCAGATAGAAACAGTACATAATCAGCGTCGGCACCGCGTGGGGAGTCCCCTCGGCCGCAAAAACCGCCCACATAATCACCGTGAACACATCGAACACAATCCAGAGATACCACTGCTCGATGAATGCGAAAGTCATAAGAGCCTGCGCCGCAATGCAGAGAATGGCTGTAAGGGAGTCTATCCACGGCTGCGCATCCCCAAAGTGTCGGAGAATCAGCGCAATAGCGACCGTTACAATGGCAACCGCCCCGGCTCCTAGAAGCCTCGCCTTTGTGCTCAGCCTTCTTGAAGAAACCGCCTCGCTCTCACCCTTTCCGGTCCCGGCACCGCGTTTTCTCCACTGCCACCACCCGATGAACTGCATCGGAAAGTAGTAGAGAGCGTTCACAGCCGCGTTCCCGTATGCCGTACTGTTCCAGGCGATGTAGGCGTAAAGGCTCACCTGCACCGCTCCGAACACATAGTTCCAGATGCTTCCCTTCGCGGCGAGCACCACGCAGAGAATCCCCGACACGGCTGCGATGAACCCCAGGGCGTCAAACCCCTCGGCGGCGGCTCTCCATCCTTCGGCGCCTCCTCCTACCGAAAAGACCGGGGAAAGAGCGTACGCCACATTGCACAGCACTACGCCCCCTATCATCGTCCAGTCAAACGGAGAGAATATGCGGCTCTTTTTCTCCATCGCTCCCCCTTACTCCGCTCCGAGTTTTTCCTGAAGCGCCTTGAACCCGGAGGTCACCTTATCGGAAAGCGCAGTGTCCTTGTTGTCGTCCGCAATGTCCTGAACCATATAGAGATACTGTCTTGCCCTGTCGAAGTCCTCCTTCGCGAACGAGTAGAAATCCATATAGAAATTCAGCGACTGAAGCATCTTGTCGGTAAAGCGGGAGGCAAGATCGGACGCCTTCTCTCTCTGGCCGAGGATGTAGTAGAGGTTCACCATATCCAGCACCATCAGCTCGTTGGAGTACCCGAGGTAGGAAATATCCAGCGGATAGTTGCACTCCGGAACGCACTCGACGCACTTGTCCAGCATCTCGACGGCCCTTTCCGGGTGACCCGCCTTCACCATTTCCTTCGCAACGTTCACGAACAGCCCCCTCTGGGAGAGCACGCCGCAGAAAGTGTAAAGGTGCTGATTGTCAGCGTAGTAGTCCGTTCTCTTGAGAGCGTCCCACTTGAATGTGTCCCTCATCAGGGAGTAGAGCCTGTCAGGGTCGGTGAATCCCACCTCGGAAATCCTCTGGCGGTTCTTAATAGGAACGAACTTGTAGGAGAATCCGTCGTACTCGAGATATTCCTTGATTCCCATATTGAGGTCCCCGCCCATATTCAGAAGGTGTATCGGCCTGTCCCACTGATAGTTGGAAAGCAGGTCGAGCATAAAGAGCTCAGGCTTGCTTATATAGTCCTTCCCCTTTGAAATGGTGAGAACTATATAGTCAGGAATCTGGTTTTCATATTTCTTGTCAAGGATTCCGTATTTAATCACATTCTCCCTGTTCACAGGCACAATCATCTTCCTGGAGCAGATGTAGTCCACCATTCTTCCGGATGAAAGCGGAACCTTGGCGTCCGGATGGCGGAACACCCTCATAACGTCGGAAAGAAGCAGGGCGGTGTCGCGGGTGTCGTAGATGTGCACGAAATCGTTGGTGCCGTAGAGGTATTGTCTCGGCCCCACCTTCAGATCCAGCGGCGCGGACTTGTTGCAGGCCCATTTCATCTGGTCTATGTGCCAGTCGGTTCCGAGAAGAGAAGTGTTCACGATTCTCACGTCAGGCCTGCACTCCTCCACCTCCTGGGCATACCACAGAGGGAAGGTGTCGTTGTCGCCGTGGGTGATGAGAATGCCGTTCTCCCCGCAGGAGTTGAGGTAGTTGTAGGCCATCTCCACGGCCGTGCGGCGGTTGCTGCGGTCGTGGTCGTCCCAGTTTTCCTCAGCCATAAGCGCAGGCACTCCGAGGAAAAGAACGCTCACAACTGACGCAACGGCAATCTTTCCCTTTTCGCCCCCAATTTTTTTCTTGTCAAAAAGTTCGGCAATCCAGGAATAAACCGCAACGACAGCGAATCCGATCCAGATTGCAAAGGCGTAGAAGGAGCCCGCGTAGGCGTAGTCCCTCTCCCGCACCTGGTACGGCGGCTGGTTGAGGTAGAGAACGATGGCGATTCCCGTCATAAAGAAAAGAAGGAATGTGAGCCAGCAGCCCCTCTTGTCGCGCGCGAACTGGAAGAAAAGTCCCAGAAGGCCCAGCAGCAGCGGGAGCATATAATAATGGTTCTTGCCCTTGTTGTCCCGGAGGTAGTCCGGAGCCTCGCTCTGATCCCCGAGCCGGAGTGTGTCCAGAGGCTTTATGCCGCTCTCCCAGTTGCCCTTGAAGATGTCTCCCGGCGAAGGGGAGTGGATGTCGTTCTGCCTTCCGGCGAAGTTCCACATAAAATATCTCCAGTACATCCAGTTCAGCTGGTAGTCGAAGAAGAAATTCAGGTTCTCCCCGAAGGTAGGCTTGCGGTAGTGTCCGCCTTTCTTGCCCCCGTTTTTCATATATGAGGCATAGAATCTCTGGTAGGAGTCGTCCCCGTTTCCGGAGCTCCACATCCTCGGGAAGAACATCTTGTCGCCGCTCTCATAGACGATTTTGCCGAATGAAGGGGCCTTGATGTATTTTCCGTCGAGCGGTGCCCAGTAGTAGTCCGGGTCGATGTGGTAGTCGGAGTCGAAATACTGCCCGTAGATGAGCGGGGTGCTTCCGTACTGCTCACGGCTCAGATAGCGGCAGAGAGTGAAAGGATTATCGGGCTGGTACTCGTTGGTCGGGGTGTGCGCGCAGGAGCGGATAATCACCACCGAGAAAATGGAAAAGCCCACAACTATCGTCGTAAAGCACAGCAGGACGGTGTTCCAGAAGGCTTTCTGCTTTTTCATAGTCCAGAAAAGTCCCCAGAAGCACAGCGCGAAAAGCAGCACCATAAAGAAGGCCGCCCCCGTGTTGTACGGAAGTCCGAACCAGTTGACGGCCGCAAGGTCGAAGTAGGCCGCAGTCTTCGGGACATACGGGATTATGACGAAAAGAATCAGAGCGAGCACAACGCAGGAAAGGGCGAAAATGCCGCAAAGTTGCCAGAAAGTGTAGCCTTTATCCTCCCTCTTGCGGTAATAATAGAGGAATACAAGGCAGGGAATCGTCAGCAGGTTAAGAAGATGCACGCCAATTGAAAGACCCATCAGGAAGCAGATGAGGACAATCCAGCGGTTCGCATACGGCTCGTCCGCCTGCTCGTACCACTTGGTCATCATCCAGAAGACGAGCGCGGTGAAAAGCGAGGACATCGCATAGACCTCACCCTCCACAGCCGAGAACCAGAATGTGTCGCTGAAGCAGTATGCGAGGGCTCCGACGGCGCCGCTCCCGTAGATGGCGATGGCCTGGGCGAGGGAATATTTCCCGTCCTCACCCGGAGTCACGACCCTTTTTACGAGGAAAACTATGGTGAGATAGAGGAAAAATATCGTAAGCGCTGAGCACAGGGCGCTCATCGAGTTCACGGCAACTGCAGCGTGCATATTGTCGGTGAACATTGTGAAGAAGCGTGCAATTAGCTGAAACACAGGGTTTCCGGGCGGGTGGCCGACTTCGAGTTTATAGGATGAGGCGATGAACTCTCCGCAGTCCCAGAAGGAGGCGGTGGGCTCGATTGTGCTGAGGTATGTGATGGCGGCGACTACAAAAACCACCGCTCCGCTCACATAATTCCAGAGATTGAATTTCTTATTGTCCATTTGTGCGTGTTTGCTGATTTTTCCGCAAATTGTTTTGCCGAATAACCTGCAAATATACGAATTGATTGCCTATATTTGCAAAATAAAACCGCCTAAATGCGCCAAGTGGCCTCCCGGGACGGTTTCAAACCGACATCGCTATGGACAACGACTGGAAAAGCAGACTCGGGGTGGTGTATTCCACGAACCCCGACTTTCAATATCAAAGTGAGACCGAGGAAGAGCCCGAGACCCTTGAGCCCTCCAGGCAGAGGCTCATCGTGGGGATTGACCGCAAGGCCCGCGCAGGCAAGCAGGTGACCCTTGTAAGCGGATTCGTGGGCAGGGACGAGGACCTCAAGGAGCTCGGTAAAATGCTGAAAATCAGGTGCGGCGTCGGCGGCACTGCGAAGGACGGGGAGATTGTCATCCAGGGCGATTTCCGCGACCGGGTGGTGGAGCTGCTGAAATCCGCCGGTTACGTGCTTGCAAAACGGGGAAACTGATGAGCACTCAGGAAATAACACTTACGGTTGCGACGGGACTTTCCCTTCTGATGCTGCTCCCCGTGCTGGGGCAGTATGTGGAACTGTTCCCCTCGGTGTGGAGCTCGATGTTCCGCACCTCGGTCTGCATCCGTCTGGAGGACAACAAGAAGACCCAGCGCCGCCGCGACCGGGTTTTCCTTCTGAGCATTTTCCCCTACTGCGCCCTCATCTGGCAGAGCGGAGTCTTCTCCCCGAGGTGGATGAGAGGGGTCGGAGCGCCGTGGGACCTTCTTATTGTCGTCGGGGTCGTCGCGCTTTACTGCCTTCTCCGCCTCGCCCTGGAACGGCTCATCCCGCACAGGAAACTCTCCACAAAGGTTTATGAGGCGTCGGTCGGATGCCAGAGGAGTTTCCTTCTTGTGTATGATTTTTTCCTTCTGGTAACCCTCTCCGTTCTCAGCCTCTGCGATGCCTCGCTTCTTGCCCGCCAGATGGTAATTCTCTGTCTTACAGCAGTCTTTTATGCCCTTTTTCTTGTCCGAAGATTTCAAATTTTTGCCTCCAATTGCAATTTTTTGACGGCAATTTTGTACCTTTGCGCCCTCGAATTGCCCCCGACAGCCTTATTAGTGGTCCCGGGTTTTTGAAGTTAGTAGTAATTTAATAGCTATTTTATTGAAATAGCGATAGTTATGGGCGTAAAAAATATACTCATATCACAAAAGCAGCCGCAGACGGCTTCTCCATACGACACCCTCGCTGAAAAGTACGGGGTCAAATTTGATTATCTTCCGTTCTTCAAAATGGAGCCGCTCACATCCCGTGAGTTCAGAGCTCAGAAAATAAACATCTCCGAATACACCGCCATCGTGTTCTCGGCAAAAACGACCATCGACGCGTTTTTCCAGCTCAGCGAGGAACTCAGGGTGAAGATTCCGGAGACTATGAAGTATTTCTGCACCACGGAAATGGTGGCGAACTACCTTCAGAAGCACATCGTCTACCGCAAGAGGAAGATTTTCTTCGGCGACGGCACTCCGCAGTCCGTCCTGGGGCTCATCGGACCTAAGCACAAGGGGGAGAAGTTTCTCGTAACCACCAGTGACTCAGCCTCAAAGGCCACCATCGTGAAACTTTTCGAGGAGAGCGCCTTCGACTTCACTCCGGCCGTCTTCGTGAAGAGCGTTCCTCAGGACCTCTCCGCGCTGAACCTTCACTCCTACGACGCCGTGACCGTTCTGAACGCCGCCGACGTGAAGGCGCTTTTCGCCAATTTCCCGGAGTTCAAGCAGGACGACCTGAAGTTCATCACCTACGGAAATTCCACTCTCCGCGCCCTCAACCAGGCAGGGCTCGAAGCCGCAGTTTCCGCTCCGACTCCCGAAATCCCGTCCGCAGCAAAAGCTGTCGAGACTTTAATCCTAAGCCAAAAATAACTCATCGATGGACGCTGCCCCACAGACTTTCTCAAAGAGCGAGAGAATTTGTGGCGAGAAGTCAGTTTCCACCCTTCTTGCCAAGGGCCGCTATGGAGTGGAGGGCGTTCTGCGCTATTGTTTTGTCAGAAACGGCGTGGGGCATCCCCGTCTTATGGTCTCCGTGCCGAAAAAGATGTTCAAGCGGGCAGTGAGGCGAAATCTTCTCAAACGCCGTCTTCGCGAAGCATTCCGCCACCAAAAGGGGAGCCTTGAGGGCGCGGGCGTAGATATACTTCTTATATATAGCAGCAAGGAGATTGTCCCGTACGAGAGCATCTGTGCCCTTGTGGAGACCATCCTTTCAAAGGTCATTAAGGGCCTCGCACCGGCCCCTTCCAAGATTCCGGCGCCCGGGAGCGAAAGTGCCGCTGCAGCGGGCTCTGAAAGCGAAAAATAGGGGAGGGAGAACGCTATGGACGAAGAGAAAAAGACAAAAATCAAGCAGACGGTACGCACCGTGGCGATTGCCCCGTTTGTGCTTCTGATAAAATTCTACCGGGTCTGCATCTCCCCGCTGAAGCCCCCCTGCTGCCGATTCACGCCCACCTGTTCCCAGTACGCCCTCGAAGCGTTCCGCAAGCACGGCCCCTTCAAAGGCCTCGCGCTAACGGTTTGGCGCATCCTTCGCTGCAACCCGTGGGGCGGTAGCGGTTACGATCCTGTTCCGTAAATACACCCCTCCCGTCCCCTCTGTAGGGGAAGTGGTGCTCCGTCTTCCCTATCAACACAACCTCTCCCTTCAAAGACTACGCACGGCACTCCAGTGCCTTGTTGAGGTAGCATAGCTCTTGAGATTTACTTTTAGATTGGCTTCTAATCGAGTTTCAGCACTGCCATAAAGGCTGATTGGGGAACTTCCACCGTGCCGATTTGCCGCATCCTCTTCTTACCCTGCTTCTGCTTTTCAAGCAGCTTCCTCTTTCGGGAAATGTCGCCTCCGTAGCACTTCGCGGTCACATCCTTGCGGACAGCCTTCACCGTCTCGCGGGCTATGATTTTCGCTCCGATGGCGGCCTGGATGGCTATGTCGAACTGCTGGCGCGGGATGAGCTCCTTGAGCTTCTCGCAGATTTTGCGGCCGAAATCGTAGGCGTGGTCCACGTGGATGAGGGAAGAAAGCGCGTCGGCGGGCTCGCCGTTCAGAAGAATGTCGAGCTTCACGAGTTTCGCGTCCTTGAAACCCACGATGTGGTAGTCGAAGGAGGCGTAGCCCTTCGAGATGGACTTCAGCTTGTCGTAGAAATCGAAAACAATTTCGGAAAGAGGCATCTCGTAGGTCAGCTCCAGACGGTCGGCAGTGATGTAGTGCTGATTCACCAGCGTCCCCCTCTTGTCGAGGCACAGCTTCATAATCGGGCCGTAGAAATCGGCCTTGGAGATGACCTGGGCGCGGATATACGGCTCCTCAATGTGCTCGATGAGGGTCGGGGCCGGAAGCCCTGAAGGGTTGTGGACGTCGAGGCACTCGCCCTGAGTCGTGTAAACCTTGTAGGAAACGTTCGGAACAGTGGTTATCACATCCATTCCGAACTCCCTGAAAAGCCTCTCCTGCACAATCTCAAGGTGCAGAAGTCCGAGAAATCCGCAGCGGAATCCGAATCCGAGCGCGAGCGATGACTCCGGCTCGAACACGAACGAGGCGTCGTTCAGCTGGAACTTCTCGAGGTCGGAGCGCAGTTCCTCGTACTGGTCGGTCTCCACAGGGTACATTCCGGCGAAAAGCATCGGCTTCACCTCCTCGAAGCCCGCGATGGCCTCGGTGCACGGGTCCGCGACGGTCGTGATTGTGTCACCCACCTTCACCTCGCTCGCGGTCTTGATGCCCGAAATTATGTACCCGACGCTTCCGCACGGGATTTCGTCCCTCGGGCAGAGCTTCATCTTGAGAACTCCCACCTCGTCAGCGACATATTCCTTTCCGGTGTTGAAGAACTTCACCTTGTCGCCGGTGCGGATGCTGCCGTTCTCAACCTTGAAGTAGGCTATGATTCCTCTGAAGGAGTTGAACACAGAGTCGAAAATAAGGGCCTGGAGCGGTGCGGCGGGGTTTCCGGATGGGGCTGGGATGCGTTCTATTATGGCGTCCAGAATTTCCTTCACTCCCTGTCCCGTGCGCGCGGAAGCCCTCAGAATTTCCTCGGGTTTGCAGCCGATGAGGTCCACAATCTGGTCGGTCACGACATCGATCATCGCCGAGTCCATATCGATTTTGTTGAGGACCGGAATAATCTCAAGTCCGTGTTCCACAGCAAGATAGAGGTTTGAAATCGTCTGCGCCTGTATCCCCTGAGTGGCGTCCACAACAAGCAGCGCGCCCTCGCAGGAGGCAATCGCGCGGGAAACCTCGTAGGAAAAGTCCACGTGGCCCGGAGTGTCGATGAGGTTGAGGGTGTACTTGTCCCCCTTGTACTCATATTGCATCTGAATCGGGTGGCTCTTGATGGTGATTCCCTTTTCCCTTTCCAGATCCATAGAGTCAAGCACCTGGTTTTCCATATCCCGGGCGTTCAGGGTGTCGGTAATCTCCAGCATCCTGTCCGCCAGAGTGCTCTTTCCGTGGTCAATGTGCGCGATTATGCAGAAATTTCGAGTGAAGTTCATATCGTTTTCCTTAGTTTCGTGTGCGCTCCCATATAAGGAGGCGCAGCAAGGTGCAAAGATAGTCACAAAATTCCATATTTTCCGCAAAATCCCTTCGCGCTCCTGCGCCCGCAAAGCCCCGCTCCTGCCTGCCGAAGGCCCAGTTGACCAATAATTTGCATTTTTTAGCGAAAAGTTAATATATTTTCCCTCCTCCCGCCCGCAGCGGCGCAATCTTTTTTAGTAATTTTGCAAAGTCCAACGCATAATGGTAACACAATGAATATCAACCCGAGAAAATATCTTCTGACAATAACCCTTTCTCTCGCATTTGCCTTCGGGGCATCGGCGGCGGAGACTCCCGACAGTTCCATCCTGGAGCTTCGCAAAGTCCGCGAGTCTTTCGTGAGCACCACCCTTGTCTCCTATTCCCCTTCACCGGAGGTCACAGAGCGCTTTCTGGAGTATTCCGACAGGGGCCGCGCCGCAATTGACGTGCTCCTTATGCAGCTCTACCTTTCCGTCCAGCTCCCGGAGGATGAAGTCCGGAGGGTTATGGACCTTTTCGACTGGGAAAAAGGGCAGTGGACCGACATAGACTACACAAATATGCAGAGGGGGGAGTGGGATATGACCCTTCACATTACGAGGATTTATGCCCTCGCGAAATCCTACAAATGGCCCGAGTCCCCTTTCTATATGTCAAAGGACCTGAGCACCCTTCTTCATAAGGCCGCCGGATGGTGGTTTACCAACAAACCGAAGAACCCGAACTGGTGGCACAACGACATCGGAGTCCCGAAAAAACTCACCTCCGCGATGCTTCTTCTTCGCGACGAGCTCTCCCCTGAAGAGATGGAAGGTGCGCTCTATGTGCTTGAAAGGTCCAAGTTCGGCCGCACCGGGCAGAACAAATCCTGGCTTGCCGGCAATCAGCTGATGAAGGCGCTCCTAATCGAGGACCCAGCGCTTGCCCGCGAAGCCGTCCGTCAGATTTCCGAGGAGGTCTATGTAACTCAGAGCGAGGGAATCCAGCCCGACTGGTCCTATCACCAGCACGGCCCGATGCTCCAGTTCGGAAACTACGGCCTCGCCTACGCCGAGGGAATGTCCTTCTGGGCGAGGGTCCTGGGCGGCACGGCCTACTCCTTCAGCGAGGAGCAGATCGACATTCTTGAAAACTACATCCTGAACGGTCTCTGCTGGACCATCTGGAACGGAACGATGGACCCGAGCGCCTGCGGAAGGCAGCTCGTGCAGCTTCGCGGCAAAGCCTACTCCTGCGCTGTGGCGATGCAGAATATGGCGGCTCTCGGAAGGCCGCGCAGCCCAATTTTCCTCCACGCCGCCCTTCAGGACCTCCAGCCGGAACTCTATGACAATGAGCTGATTGGGGCAACCTACTATCCGCGCTCCGATTTCGGAATCTACCGCACAGCCAAGTGGTACTCCTCAATGAGGATGCAGTCCGAAAGGACCATCGGCTACGAGTTCACCAACGACGAAAACCTCCTCGCGCAGTTCAGCGCGGACGGGGCGCAGATACTCCTGCAGACTGGCGACGAGTACGATGACATCTACCCCTACTGGGACTGGAGGCGTCTCCCGGGCGTCACGGCCTACGAGGACGGAGGGCCCCTTCTTACCAGCGACAAACGGCAGGACAAGCAGAACAATTCCTCCCACGTCGGAGGCCTCACGGCAGGTGACGAGATGGTGACCACAATGGAACTCAACCGTTTAGGCCTTCACGCCTTCAAGACAACGTTCTTCTTCCCTGACCTCATAGTTTCTCTCGGCTCCGACATCCGCAGGGGCCGCAGCGACATTTCCCGCATAACTTCCGCCGTGGATCAGAATCACCTCCGAGGCAAAGTCTCCCGCGGAACTGCAAAAAAAGGAGAGGCGAGTGCCGGGTGGGTGCACCACCGCGAAAGAGGCTATGTGAGCCTTGACGGCGAACCTGTTAAAGTCGAAACCGCGCTGCAAAAAGGCAACTGGCACAACATTGCCCCGTGCTACGACCGTCCCGACAGCGGCAGAGTCTTCAAATGCTATTTCGAGCACGACCCTTCTGAGACCTCCTCCTACGCCTACGCCACTCTCCCGTGCACATCAGCGCGCGAGGTTAAGGCCTTCGCAAGGAATTACGTCAGGGGCAGGAGCGCAGGCGAAGCGACTCCGAAAGTCCTCTGCAACACCCCCGCCCTCCAGGCCATCCGCTACGGCGGCAACATCTACGCTGCGGTTCACGCGGCAGGGGAGTACGCCCTCGGAGAAAATCTCACCAAGGCCTTTCCCGCCCCCGGCATATATATAATAAAAGGTGAAGAAACGCTTTCCGCCGAGCTCCCCGCCCCTGCGGGGGAATAGACCCGGGGACGCAAATCCCTGGTCTAGGCCATCCCGAAGCAAGTAGCCTCCTCCCATAAAAGTCAACCACAAATTCATTCACAACAACGCAATGAAAAGATTTCATATTTTTCTCCTCCCGCTTCTGATTCTGCTTTCAGTTTCCCTCGCTGCAACTTCCTGCAGCAAAACTGTGCAGAAGAGTGAAATCACCCTTGTACTCGGCGTTGACGCCGGCCCTGTGGAAGTGGAGGAAGGTGACATAATAAAATCCACAATTTTCAAGGGGAAGGGCCCTCTTGCGACCGACTTTGTCTGCCTCAAGGGCATAGACGGCACATCCGAGACCTATCTCTATCCCATTGAAGAACTCTCTGACTCCTATTTCACCTTCAAAATCTGGTCTGGATTCAAGGGCGGAAAGTTCGCCTTCTACATAAAAAGAGGCGACGCCGAGTGCTTCATCACCAATGTCGAATACACTCTGAAGGACGCAGGCGGAACTGACACTCCTACCGAGATAACCCCTGACGAAGGGACCACCGTCTATGGCCTTGTCACCTGCAACGGCGTGGGCATCCCTGACGTGCAGGTTTCCGACGGCTACCTCATCACCACCACAGACAACAGGGGAGTCTACCAGCTCAAGTCCGAGAAGAAGAATAAATATGTGTTCATCACCGTTCCAAGCGGCTACGAGGTGAGCTGTGAGGGATCCCAGGCCATTTTCTACCGCCGTCTCAGAAAGGGCGCCGCATACTCAGAGCAGCGCGACTTCGCCCTCACCCCGTCCGGCGACCAGACCAACCACACGATCTTCCTCCTCGGCGATATGCACCTTACCGGCACCCGAATCAGCAACGGGGACGACCGCACGCTTTTCAAGAGATTCACTTCCGAGCTCAACTCATACGTCGCCGCCCACAGCGGAGAGAAGATGTATGCCTTCACCCTCGGGGATATGACCTGGGACCAGTTCTGGTACACTTCGAACTACTATTTCGACAATTATGTCACCGATATGAACGAGGTGAAGAACCTTCCTGTGTTCAACACCATCGGCAACCACGACAACGATATGAAAACCTCCGTTGACGGCACCGAGAGCGGCTGGGACGCCGTGGACTGGGACACAGCCGGACGTTTCCGCGACGACCTCGGACCGAACTACTACTCGGTGAACATCGGAAAGATTCATTATGTAGTGGTTGACAACATCTACTGCACCAACACCACCGGCGGCACCTCCTCCGACCGCCATTACGAGGAGAGAGTCTCCTCCGACAACCTCGCCTGGCTAAAGAAGGACCTCGCGTATGTGAGCAAGTCAACCCCTGTAGTGGTGATGATGCACGCCGCCTTCTACAACCAGGACGGCGCCTACAGCCTCAAGAACGCCTCCGACCTCGCCGCTTGCTTCAGCGGCTTTGGCGACGTCACTTTCGTCACGGGCCACACCCACAAAATCTGGTCAATCTGCTCAAACACAGCCCTCAGGGAGCACAACAGCGGTGCAATCTGCGGCTGCTGGTGGTGGTGCGGCCACTATGTTCCGGAGCTTAACCTCGCCCAGGACGGCGCACCTTCGGGCTACAGGGTTATGGATGTGAAGGGCACGACCCACACCTCCTATTTCAAGGGCACCGAGCGCGACAAGACCTATCAGTTCCGCTCCTACGACCTCAACGAGGTTCTCATCGACAATCCGAACATCTCCACCTTCGGAGGTTACGACACGGCCCGCTCCGACAACAAGATCCTCATCAATGTCTGGGACTATGACCAGAACTGGAAGGTGGAGGTGACCGAGAACGGCAAGGCGCTGACGGTTACAAGGGCGAAGAACTACGACCCTCTTTTCATCCGGGTTTATTTCTGCAACGGCTACAAAACCAAGACGGATCTGTCAAACATTTCGTTCAAGCCGATGTACACCAACCATATGTTCACCGCAACGGCCTCCAGCGCCACCTCAACCCTCGTAATCAAAGTTACCGACGACGAGGGCCGCGTCTACACCGAAACGATGACGCGTCCGAAAAAATTCGAACTCGAAACCTACAAGTAATTATTTAACTTCTTCTTTATGGAGGGCAATAAATTCCTTAGGAAGAATGCCGAACTGCTTGAAGAAGCAGGAAGTGAAATAAGAAGGCGTGTTGAACCCGCACATATAGCAGACCTCATTGATTCGATAGTTGTCGCTTAGAAGCAGTTCCGCCGCCTTCTTCAGCCTCACAAGCCTAACATACTCGTTAGGCGACATCCCCGTCAGCGACTTCATCTTCCTCTGCAGATTGCTCCTGCTCACGAACATCTCGTCGGCAAGCTGCTGCACCGAGAACTCCAGCGAGGAAATGTTGGCGTTGATAATCTGATCCACCTTCCCGAGCCACTCCGTGTCCAGAGCGCCGTATTTCAGAAGATTGAGACTCTCATCCGGCGATGATGCGAACTTCTCCATAAGAGCCTTGCGGCTGCTGAGGATATTCTCCACCACCGCCCGGAAGTGATTGATAGAGAAAGGCTTCTCGATGTAGGCGTCCGCACCGCAGTCGAGCCCCCTGATTTTGGACTCCACCGAAGACTCAGCCGAAAGAATGACAAAAGGAATGTGGGAAGTCATAGGATTCTCCCTGATCTGCTTCAGCAGTTCAAACCCGTCCATATTCGGCATAGCGAGATCCGAGACGACGATGTCCACATTGTTTTTCTCCAGTTTTGCGAGCGCCTTCTGCCCGTCCGTCGCTTTGAGCACTCTGTATGAGCCCCTCATCTGGTCGGCGATGAAGGAAAGGATGTCCGTATTGTCCTCCACGACGAGAATCGTCGCCATTCCCGCGCTCTCTCCCTCCTCCGCGGCGCTGTTCTCCGCAGAAGCCTCCGCAGGCGCCTCCGCCTTTTTCCACGGCAGCTCCACGCAGAAGCGGCACCCTTCAGCGTAGGTGTTGTCCACCCAGACCCTTCCGCCTGACTTGTCCACCAGAAGGCTCACCAGCGAGAGACCTATTCCGAAACCCGGTTTCCGCGCCCCGGAGTCGCCCGAGTCAATCTGATAGAAGGTGTCGAAAATCTTCACCGCCTCCTCCGGAGGGATTGCGGGGCCGTTGTTCGTCACGCTGAGCCGCACCAGATCCGCTCCGTCCTTCTCGGCGGTTTCCAACCTTACATCGATTGAATCCCGGGTGTATTTCACGGCGTTTTCAATCAGGTTGCTGAGAATTTTTGACAGAGCGTCCGGGTCAAACATCCCCGTAATGGCCTCCGGACCGGTGTACCGCAGAGTCACGGCCTTTTCCGAAGGCTTTTTGAACCGCCCGATGACTTCCTCCGTCACCGCCACTATGTTCACAGGCTCGGTGTGCAGCAGATAACCCTCGTTGCTCACTTTCTTGAAGTCCAGCAGCTGGTTCGTAAGCTCCGAGAGCCTTGCGGTGTTCGCCTCGATTATCCCCAGATTCTCCTCGGTTTCCTTGTCCCAGGCCTTGTGCTCCAGGACAATCTCCAGCGGAGCCTTTATAAGGGTCACAGGGGTCTTGATTTCGTGGGCAATCTGAGTGAAGAACTGAATCTTCGCGTTGTAGGACTCCTGTTCGCTGCGCAGCTTCATCTCCTCCATCCTCCGGCGGCTCTCACGGCCCTTGAAGCGGATGAAATAATGTATTCCGAGAGCGAGGGCGAGGGCGAGAAGAGCGGCGTAGATGCCCAGGGCAAGCCCCGTCCTGTACCACGGAGCGTTGATCCTCAGCGCCATCGTGAAATTCTCCCGGCTCACCAGCCCGTCAGAGTTCACCGCCCGAAGAAGAAAAGTGTAGCGCCCCGGCGTGAGGTCGGAAAAAGACACCGAAGGCTGCGAGGTCCTTGTCCAGAGCGGGTCTTTGCTGAAGCGGTACTCGAAAACCGTCTTCTGCGGGCTCACATAGCTCAGGCAGTCGAAGTCGATGGAAAAATTCTTCACCCCGCTCGGAACTGAGAGTTCGCTCCCAGTGACCACGCTGTCGGCGTAGCGGAGCGAGGCGGTGACCCTCGGGGCGACGGCGTTGTCCCGGATGTCCTCCGGGCGGAAGGCGTTGAATCCGTTAACTCCGCCCCACCAGAACTTTCCGTCGGAGGTCCTGTAGACGGCCTTGAAGTTGAACTGATTGCTCTGCAGGCCGTCCTCGTGGGTGTAGAGCCGGCACTCTCCGCTTTGCGGGTCGAGACGGATGAGGCCCGAATTGGAGCTCATCCAGAGCCTGCCCTCGGCGTCGTCGAGAAGGCCGAAAATCACGTTGCACGGCAGTTTCCCGTCAGGGGTGTTCACCTTCGGGGCCGCGAAAGAGTCGGAGGCGTAGTCGTAGCGGCACACCCCGCTTCCTTCCGTGCAGAACCACAGCTGCCCCCTGCGGTCGCTGTGGATGCCGATGACCCTGTCGCTGCAAAGGCTTCCGGGGTCAGAGGGGTCGTGGACATATCTCTTCCACTTCCCGGAATTTTTGTCGCAGCAGAAAAGCCCGTCCTCAAGGCTTCCGAACCACAGTTTCCCGGTGTAGTCCTCAAGGATGTCGTAGATTATGTGCGAGTCCAGCTCCGGAATCGGGCTCATCATTCCCGATGCGTAGTCAAAGACGCTGCAGCCCCTTTTCGTGCCCACATAGAGCTTTCCCGCCCCGTCCTTTTCATTGTAATAGAGGGAATACACCGCGTTCTCCGCGTCCGGACGGTTGCCCGGGGTCATATAATAGTAGCGGACTGCCCCCGTTGAGAGATTGATCCTCTTCAGACCCGAGGAGAATGTCGCCACCCAGAGGTCCTGTCCCACCTGCTGGATTGCGTGGATGTTGTCTCCGCTGTCGTGCCACCTCGTCGGGATGAATTCCCCGCTCCGGCGGTCCAGAAGGCTCAATCCTCCGTTTTCCGTCCCCACCCAGAGGCGGTCCGGCCCGCTTTCGCAGAACCCGCTCACCGCAGTGCCCGAGAAAAGCCCCGAAGGGTCGGCGCGATAGAGCTCAATCTCGGCCGCGCGCGGCGAAACGTAGAAAACCCCGTTGAAATAGGTCCCGATCCACAGGCCCCCCTCGTTGTCTTTGATGCAGGAGTAGAAGCTGTCGTTAGGAAGACCCTCGGAAAGGATGAGGCGGCGGAGAGTTCCCAGACTCCTGTCATATTCGAAAAGACCCGAATTGGCGCAGAGGACTATCGTGGAGCCTCCGTTGTGCCACATCTGGCGGATAAGCGGCACCGGAGTTGAGCTGCGGTGAGGGGAGAGGAAATTGTGGACGCTGCCGTCGGCGGGGTTGATGCTGTAGAGACCGTCATCCCAGGTCCCCGCCCATATAATCCCGTTCTCATCCTCCCTAAGGCACATAAAATGCTCCCTTCTCGCTCCGTCTCCTGTCTTGACTCCGATAAAACCTCCCTCCCCGTCATAGCGCACAAGCCCGTTTTCGGTTCCGACCCAGACTTTCCCGCTCCGGTCGCAAAGCACCGCTCCCACGTTGTCGCTCGGAAGCGACAGAGGGTCGGAATCGGAATGTTTGAAAACCGCCTCCACGCTGTAGAGCGAAGCGTCGGCGTAGTTTCCTTTCCCGATTACTGCAAGCCCCTCGTTCGAGCCCACCCAGAGCCTTCCCTCGGCGTCGTAGCAGAGCGCCCTGAAGCCCCTTGTGAGCCCCCCGGTGGCAAGGCTGAGGCTTGAAAGACGCCCCGACTCAGTGTCCAGAAGGCTCAGGGAATATCGCGAGGCAATCCAGATTTTATCTCCGTCCGCGTGCTCCAGAAGGAACTCCACATTGAGGGAAATCTCGTCTGAGGAACTTCCCCAGACCTTGAACTCGCGGCCGTTGTATCGGCTCAGTCCGTCCTTCGTCCCCAGCCAGATATATCCCCGTGAATCCTGGATTATGCTTCGCACGCTGTTCTCCGAAAGTCCGTCCCTCACATCATATCCCCTGCACGGGACAAGGGCTGCGCGGGCGCTGAAGTGCGGGAGGTAGAGTAGAAGAAGGAGTAGGAGGGAGAGAGCCGCGCTGCGGACGGCCCTCCGGCGGAAAGAGTATATGGCGCCCATATCGAAGGTATATATATTCATAATCAAGGTATATATGTTCGGGAAACGGAAAAAATCCGTAACTTGCGAACAAATGCAAATGTAATAAAATTATATGTCAACATCTCCCTCGGGGGCATCTAAAAGGGTCTGTGCTCAAAAAATGAAATTCTATGCTTAATTTCTTGCACGGGGTATTGACCGAATTTGCGAAATTTGCAAACGGTAAAACTATATAACCAATCGTATGAAACACAAAACGATAATTTCTCTTCTGTTCGTGTCGGCTTTAGTCGCAGTTTCGACTTCGCTTTCGGCACAGAATAATCAGACAATCAAGGGTAAGGTCAGCTCAGAGGCCGGCGAGCCCCTTCCGGGAGTGGTTATAATGCCGGTAGGGGGCAGCGCAGACGCCGCAGTTTCCGACGAGGAAGGCCGGTGGACCATCAACGCGTCTCCGTCCTCAGTCGAGACTCTCGAGATTTCCTGCCTTGGATTCAACACCGTCAGGGAGCCTGTCGCAGGCCGCTCGGTAATCAACGTCGCCCTCAAGGAAGACACCCAGCTTCTTGACGAAGTGGTGGTCGTGGGTTACGGCGTCCAGAAAAAAGGCAACCTCACCGGCTCGGTCACCCAGATCAATTTCAACGACGCGCTCGACAGCCGTCCTGCAATGACCACATCCTCAGCCCTCGCGGGACTTTCCGCAGGTCTTCAGGTTATGCAGTCTTCAGGTCAGCCGGGAAGCGACTCCGCCACTCTCAGGGTCAGGGGTAACACAAGTATCAGCAGCAACTCTCCTCTTGTCCTCGTGGATGGAATTGAGTGGAGTATGGACGATGTGAACTCCGCCGACATCGAGAGCATCACGGTCCTCAAGGATGCTTCCTCCACGGCCATCTACGGTTCCAGGGCTGCGAACGGCGTCATCCTCATCACCACCAAGAGAGGCTCCGGCAAGTCCAGCATCACCTACTCCGTTCAGGCAGTGATGCAGACCCCGTACAACAACCTCAGCTGGCTCAGCGACTACGCCACCCACATGGAACTTGTAAACGAGGCTGCAGAGAATGTAAACCAGGCCCACGTATTCTCCGACTCCACCATCGAGGCGTGGAAGGCGGCCAAGGCCAATCCTGACGGCGTGAACGAGTACGGAGTGAAGAACAGCGTCGCCTACCCTAACACCGACTGGTTCAATGAACTTTTCTCCACAGGCTTCTCCCAGGAGCACAACCTCACCGTGCAGGGCGCGGGCGAAAAGGTTCGCTATCACCTCTCGCTGGGCTACCTTGACAACAACGGCGTGATGACCCGCTTCAAGGAGATTGACTCATCCACAAGCAAATTCAACTTCAGAACAAATGTCGAGGCGAAGGTCACCCCGTGGCTCACTATGGGTACCCGCATCTTCGGACAGAAGCAGAGCTACGGCCTCGCCAATGTCTCCAACGCCTTCTCCTACATCTACCAGACCACCCCGGGAATCTACCCCGGCGAGCCTGACAAGTGGGGAAGGAAAGTGGCCACCGAGGAGTCCAACAGCGCCAACAACGTGTTCGCTCAGATGGCCGGTCCGGACGGTCACAAGACCACCTACCGCATCAACTCCTCCGTCTATGCGATTGCCCAGCTCTATCAGGGACTCACCCTTGAGGCAACGGGCAACTACTCCCAGATCTACACGGACCAGAACCGCTACACTCGCAAGAACGGCTACTGGAACTACACCAACGACACCCGCTACAGCGAGTCCAACCTTGCGAACGCAAGCAACTCGAACTCCTACAGTATGAACTACCGCATCAACTCCGAGCTGCTCCTTCGCTACAACAACACATTCGCTGACAAGCACGAGGTCGGTGCCCTCGCGGGTTTCACCACCAACTACTACAAGGCGCGCAGCTTCAGCGTGGAGAAGAAAAATTCTCCTGACTGGTCAATCACTGAGATGGATAAGTACGCCGACTACTCCACTTCCGCCTCCTCTACAAGCGAATGGTCGCTGATGTCCTGGTTCGGAAGGGTCAACTACACCTACGACAGCCGCTACCTCTTCGAGGCCAACCTCCGCGCCGACGGTTCTTCCCGCTTCGCGAAAAAGAGCCGCTGGGGCATCTTCCCTTCAGTTTCCGCCGGATGGAGAATCAACCGTGAGGAATTTATGAGGAATGTGGACTGGCTCTCCAACCTCAAGCTCAGGGCATCCTGGGGTATCACCGGTAACAACGCCGTGGGCAACTACTCCTGGCAGAGCACCTACGCGAGCGTGAACGTCGTGACTGAAGGCGTCGGCACGACTGGCCTTGTGCAGACCGAACTCGGAAACGACAACCTCGAGTGGGAGACCACCTACACCACCGACATCGGTCTTGACTGGGGCATTTTTGACAACATTCTCACCGCCGAGATGGACTTCTATGTGAAGAACACCAGCGGCATCCTCTACCGTCCGACGGTTTACGAGACAATGGGTAATGTGACCGGAGCCTACGCCAACCTCGCGGCTGTGCGCAACACCGGATTTGAAATCACCCTTTCCCACAACAACACCGTCGGCAAGGATTTCCGTTACGGAGTGAGCCTCAACCTCGGCTTCAACAAGGGAATCGTCACCAAATATCAGGGACAGCTCCAGCAGTACTGGACCGAGAAGGACGGCAAGAGAACCTACGTCAACAACCTCGCCCAGGTTTCCCAGGGCAGCAACACCGCGAAGATTCTCGAAGGCCACATCTACGGCGAGCACAACATCTATCAGGTTTACAAGGGATCCGGCAAGGGCTACACCGGAGGCACCGTTGATGTCACGGCAGGTCCTAAGGACGGTATGATCCGCACAGAGGCCGATATGGCGTGGGTGAAGGCTATGATCGAAGCCGGCTACACCTTCTGCGGAGTGAAGAAAATCAGCAAGGAGACCCTCTGGTACGGTGACCTCATCTACCAGGATGTCAACGGCGACAAGAACTACGGAGACTCCAACGATATGGTTCTCAACGGCCACAGCAACAACCCTCTGGTGAACGCGGGTCTTAACCTCAGCTTCTCCTGGAAGGGAATCGACTTCTCGGCCGTATTCACCGGAGCGTTCGGCTTCTGGCTCAACTGGAGCACCCAGTACTACAACACCACCAAGGTCACCAACGGTCACAGCATCTCATCCCGCATCGCCGCCGACCACTACTTCTACGACCCGGACAATCTCACCGACAGCCGCACCAACGTTCACGGCACCTATCCGCGACTCACCCTCAACGATGACAACAGCAACTCTCTCACGAGCGACTTCCGCGAGTACAGGGGCGACTACGTTAAGCTCAAGAACGTCCAGCTGGGCTACACCCTTCCGGACAAATACAGCAAGAGAATCGCGATGCAGAAGTTCCGCATCTTCGTTTCCGCCGAGAACCTCTTCACTATAACCAAGTATCCTGGTCTCGACCCTGAAATCGGCACCAGCATCGGTTATCCGCTTATGCGCAGCGTGAGCCTCGGCGCTCAGATTTCATTCTAAAGGTCTGACTGATAAAAGATGAATAGGTTATGAAAAAGATATACACTCTTACAGCGCTTCTCTCTCTTCTGTCCCTCGCCTCCTGCTCGAATTTCCTCGACACCGCGAGGACGGACGCCATTTCCACCGGAAATATGTGGACTGACGAGTCCAAGGCTGACGCCGGAATGGCCGGCATATATTACCCTCTCTACAAGACCAACCTCACGAGGACCCAGATCCGAATGGAGGACTACGACGGACTCAACCGCACCGGTATGGAGGGCAACGGATTCACATCCGACGAATACTCGAACAACTATCCTCTGCAGTATCTCTACCGCTCCACCAAGCAGGCTATGGACTTCCAGGGCCGTCTGGAGTGGCAGATAATCTTCCGCGTGGTGCACAACTGCAACGACGCCATCGCGAACCTCTCCCGCGCGGGACTTTCAGAGGAAAAATACAACCGCTATGTCTGTGAGGCCCGTCTTCTGAGGGCCTGGGCATATTCCCGCCTCAATATGATTTACGGCGGAGTTCCCCTCTACCTTGAGCCTGTCACCAACGAGGAGTGCACAAGGGTTCAGTCCTCGTTCGTTCAGGTCTGGCAGGCGGTAATTGACGACTGCACCTACGCCATCGGCAACGAGTACTGTCCGGACAACACCCTCACCTCCAACTACGGAAAGCCTTCCAAGGGCCTTGCATACTCCCTCAGGGGTATGGCCTATATGTGGCTTGCGGCCGACCTCGGAGTTTTCGCAAACGGAGTTATCACTGACCCGAGTGATGTGAAACTCACCCCGACCGAATATTACACTCTCGCCGAGGCGGACTTCGCGAAAGTTGAGGAGTGCGGCTACGGACTCTACCAGGGCACCTGGGGCGAACTCTTCACCGAGAAGAACGAGAAGAGCAAGGAGATGATTTTCCCTCTTCAGTTCACTTCCGACGAAGGCTTCTGCCACAACTGGCAGCAGGTAATCGGCGCCACCGACCAGTACATCGGCTGGCAGCACCTCGCTCCGTCTCCGGACTTCGTGGACACCTTCCAGAACGCCGACGGCACTCCTTTCAAATGGTCTGAGGTTGCAGGCCTTGAAGACTGGGACGTCCTGAAGCCTGCCGAGAGGGAAGTGTACTTCGTCCGCGACGGGATGAACGACGTGCAGGACTCCGTGGACTTCTATGACGCAAAAATCGCTGCTATCAACGCAGATGCATCCCTTTCCCAGTCCGACAAGGACACTCAGATTTCCGCCGTCAATAAACGCAAGCTCGTGTTCACCGAGCTTCGCACCCGCAGGGAAGACTGCATAAAGAGAGTGGGGCAGACCATCTGGGACAAGTACTATCTCAACTCCGGCAACGAGGCGCGTATTCGCGGCGCCTACGACAACCGCGACCCGCGTATGGACCAGGCGGTCATCACCCCTTACAAGGTCACGAATTCCTACTCCCCGTACAGCGAGCCTCAGAGAGTGCTGAAGAAAGTGCTCCGCTGGCCTCTTTCCGTGCAGGACAACACCCAGGACAATACGGACCTCTGGCCTAACAGGCAGAATTCATTCTTCTACATCTGGAAAAAGTACAATGTTCTTGACGCATCCCTTCCTGGAGGTACCGCAGGCCGTCAGCGCTGCGGCTACGACTGGCCGCTCGTGCGCTACACCCAGGTTCTTCTCCAGAGGGCCGAGGCGCTTGTCTATCTGGGCCGCGAAGGTGAAGCCAAGCTTCTTGTGGACCAGGTCCGCTCAAGGGCCGGAATGCCGGGCATAACCGCTGCAGGTCAGGAGGCTATGCTTGAGGCCATCCGCTACGAAACCCGTGTCGAGCTTTGCGAGGAGGGCGTGAACTACTTCGACGAAATCCGCTGGGGCACCTACCGGCAGACCAAGTTCCAGGGCAAGACCGAGCACGGCGGAACGAACATTTGGGGCGACACCCAGTTCGAATATGCCTGGTACTACACCGACACGATGTGGCCGTGGTCCATCTCCGACCGTGAGGCACAGAAGAATCCGAACCTCATCCGCCGCGACGGCTGGCTTTACTAAAAAAGAGGTTGGCAAAAAAGCGGTCTATTGCGATAAATAATGAAAGTACAAAGAATCATATCACTTACGCTTGCTTCGCTGCTCCTAGTGGGCACTGCGGTTTCGGCTTCGTCCTGTTCCAAGACCGAGCCCACCGAGAACGGAGGCGGCGAGTCTGGTCAGACTGACCCCGATCCGGAGCCTGATCCCGACCCGGAACCCCAGAAAAAGGACACGCTTCTTTACGACCCGGTTCCCGAGGGCTTCATCGAGGAGAAGAACACCACCGTGGCCGACCCCACGGGCACGGCTGACCTTGCTTCGCTCCTTGAGATGGGGCATCCGAGAGTGATGATGAACAGGGCGGATTTTGACCGCCTCAAAAGCAAAGTCGGCGGGGCGCGCTTCCAGAACAAGACGCTCTACAAGCTGCACAAGCTGCTGCTCAATGTGGCTGACGAGGCGGTTGCGGACAACACCGTGATAGTCCATCAGTACGACGCCGCAGGGAAACGCATCCTGGAGTGGTCGCAGCTCGCCCTTAAAAGAATCGGCTCCTGCGCCTACGCCTACCGTATGACCGGCTCCCAGAAATATCTCGACAAGGCCATCTCCGACCTTGAGGCGGTCACGGCCTTCGACGACTGGAACCAGGGCAAGCATTTCCTCGACACCGCCGAGATGGCTTTCGCAGTGGCTCTTGGCTACGACTGGCTCTACTACAACCTTTCCTACGCCCTGAGGGTGAAATGCCGCAAGTGCATCTCCAACTACGACCTCGCCTACGCCGGGAGCCACAGCTTCCGCACCACCATCGGCAACTGGAACCAGGTCTGCTACGGCGGCACGGTGGCCGGAGCGGTGGCAATCTACGGCAAGGAGAAAACCAATGCCGGCTCGCTCATCAATTCCTGCATCTCGGACAACGCCTCCGTGATAAAGTCCATCTACGACCCCGACGGAGTCTATCCTGAAGGATATTCCTACTGGGGCTACGGCACGGGCTATCAGGGAGTCATTTTCACCGTGCTTGAAAGCGCTTTCGGACAGCTTTTCGGAATGGACAATTCCGAGGGCCTGAAGAAAACCCCCAAGTGGATGATGATGATGGCCGGAGTGGGCAGCAGGACCTACTGCTTCGGCGACTCCACCGGCTCCACCGCCACCCCTAAGATGGGAATGTGGTGGTTCGGAAAGCACTACGCCGACCCTTCGCTCCTAAGCTCTGAAGTCGCTCTTCTTAACTCCGGAGCCTACACCACCACCTTTGACGAAGTGCGCCTTCTTCCGATGGCGGTCGCCTGCGCGAACGACATCGAGAATCTTGACTCCGCATCTTCAGGCAGCTCCACCGTGAATATGTACTCCGGCGGCGGGACGACCCCGGTCGTGCTTTTCCGCACCCTATGGGACAACTCCGACGATGACCGCTACCTCGGCCTTAAAGGCGGACAGGCAAACTCCGCCCATGGTCATATGGACGCAGGCTCTTTCGTCTATGACGCTCTGGGCCTGAGGTGGTCGGAAGACATCCAGAGGGAGGCCTACGCAAGGGTTGAGAACGCTCTCATCGCAGCCGGAGGCAATTTCTGGAATCTCTCCCAGTCATCCCTCCGCTGGCAGGTTTTCCGTCTCAACAACAAGGCTCACAGCACCCTCACGGTGAACGGCGCGGACCACAATGTGAACGGCGCGGCAACGGTTGAGTCGGCCTCTTCCGAAGGCGGGCAGTACACCGCCCGTCTCAATCTCTCCGCTCCGCTTTCCGACCAGGTGGCCTCCGCCTACAGGACTTTCACCCTCAAGGACGGAGTCCTCACCATAGAAGACAAAATAACGGCGAAAAGTTCGCTTGATGCAGCGGTGCAGTGGAGAATGATGACGCCTTCCTCCGTCAGCGCCTCCTCCGACAAGGAAACGCTGACCCAGAACGGCAAGACGATGTATCTTAGGACCACTCCTTCTGACGCCTCCGTGAGCGTAACCTACACCTCCTGGGCGGCCAAAGGGACGAACTCCTGGGACACGGCCTGCACGGGCTACACCCTCGCGGGCTTCCAGGCCACGGTTCCTAAGGGCAAGACGGTGACTTTCACCACGGTGCTCTCCCCGACGCTTTAAATTTGATTTTACGGGGAGGCTCCCTCCACGGAGAGGGCTTCCCCCGGAAAATAGACACAAATTACTAATTAATAACAATTTCAGTTATGAAAAGATTTCTTGTTTTATCATCAATCGCATTGCTCTTCGGAGCATTTGCTCTGACTTCCTGCAACAAAACGCAGAAGGAAGACCCTACTGAAGTTCTCATCGAAGTGACCGACATCACTGCCACCACGGCAACGGTGAATGTCGCCGTGACGGGTGCAGCCCCGCAGATGGTGCGTTACATCGCTCCGGTCTCAGTTGAGAGCCTCGACTTCGACCCTGAGGATGACGCCGCTCTCTCGGAGTATGTCTCAAGGGGCACAGCCATCGGTCTTCCGTATGTCGACAAGGTCACCGGACTCTCTCCTGTTACCGAGTATGTCACTGCAGCGGTCGCTTTTGACGCCAACTTCAAGATAGTTTGCGTCGAGGCCTTCACTTTCACCACCGCCACCCCTGAAAACGCCATCGGCGACGAGGCCGGCGCGGGCACCATCGGAAACGAGCGCTGGTAGTCTGAGTTTAACCCATTAAAATGAAGACAAGTATGAAAAAAATAATGCTTTTCTGCGCTGCCGCTCTCACTCTG
Organism: Flexilinea sp.; assembly: GCA_963589825.1. GTDB lineage: Bacteria > Bacteroidota > Bacteroidia > Bacteroidales > UBA932 > Cryptobacteroides. Next base: position 33,402 of record CAVAMP010000023.1, read on the forward strand.
GCAGCCTGCACAAATGACCTCAAGGAAACGGCTCAGGTTTCAACCCGTCCGTCCGTAACCTTCGAGGGCGGATTCGCCGGTGCTGACACAAAGACAGCGTTCACCGATGCTGACGCCGCTTCAGACAAGCTCGTCTGGTCAAAGGACGATGCAATCGGAATTTTTACGGTTATCGGTGACGAAACTGAAAATGTCAACTGCAGGGCAGACCTTCTCCGCTCTTCAATCGGCTCCTCCAACGGAGTCTTCATCCCGGAGGAGTCCACTTCCGAGGATTTCGTAGGCCTCACAATCCCTGAAAAGACCACCGAGACCTTCCTTATCTACTATCCGTTCAGCAGCAAGACAGACATCGATGTGGATGACTTCAAGATCCACTCAGCTGTCGCTGCCGAGCAGACCCAGGCCGCAGTGAACGACCAGGAAATCGGAAAGAACGGCTTTGCCTACTCCTTCTCCACTGTCGAGCCTTCTGCAAAGAAAGTGAACTTCACTCTCACCCACGCTCTTGCATATCTTCGTTTCGTCGTTTCCACTTCCGACTACGCCGACTATATGCTCAAGTCAGTGCAGATTTATGACGCTGACGCCCGTGCAGTCATCGCCGGAGACTACGCTTTCGACGTTGAGAAGAAGGCAGTCGAGGTTTCGGAGACCGCTGCAGGTCACTCCGCAAGGATTTCCCTTTCCGATGACGCCGCTTTCCAGGCCATCGGCACCGGCAAGCAGGAACTCTACCTCACCCTTCTTCCGGGCGCAGACCTCACTTCCGCCAAGATGTATGTTGTCGTAACTTTCATCAACCAGAAGGGCGAAACAGTCAGCATCCCTATGGAGCTGAAGAACAAGGGCGTTCTCAAGGCTGCCACAATGTCGACTGTGGACCTTGGCTCAGTCAACGCCTCAAGCAACACCTTCGCGTGGTATCAGCCAGTTGAGAAGAGAAATCTCGTGGGCGGATGGTGCTACGGCGCGCAGAACACCTACTTCGTTCAGCGCAGCGAGACTGCAGACACTTGGACTTCGATAACTTTCGAAGTGAAGGCCCGCGGCGACTTCTCTCAGGTCGCAGAGCCTAAGTATGTGGGAATCATCTCTTCAGGCGATGTCGGAAACAACGGCCTTATCCGCCTTTCTGACGGCACAACGGCCTACAACTCCCAGCCGACCACCCAGGTGTCTTCATCCTACGAAGTGACTGTCGAAATGGCTCCGGCCTCAAAGGACTGCGGAAGTTCCGCATACGGAGTGATTTCCATCTATGACGCTTCCTACAATCTCCTTTGGAGTTATATGATTAACTCCTACCTCGCCGGAGAGGAGCCTAAGTCAAACGATTATCCTCAGATCGGCAAATCCGTTATGGACCGCAACCTCGGCGCGAAGAGACCTGCAACATTGGAAATCATCCCTGCCGCCTCACAGACTAGGTCTGCATATTTCCAGTGGGGACGTCCTACTCCGCTTACGTGGAGCAACTCCAGTCAGCTTCATTATGACGGATCGCTTGTTACAGAAGACACAGACCTCAAGGCAGCCCTCGCGAAGCCGTACATCAAATGGGGAGCGACAAAGGGTGACGGATGGACTTCAGGCGGCAAGTGGTATGTCGGAGAGACCCGCAATCTCTGGGGCTGCAACAACTCCGAGGACGGCAACTTTGACACAACCACAGATATGGGCAAGACTGTCTATGACCCGTGCCCTGCAGGCTACAGGGTAATCTCCGGCGATGTGATTGACTATGTGATCAAATACGGCGTCCGCAATGAATGCGACCATACCGATATTACAGCTACTGATAACGTTCTGTTCTCCGGCATCTCTGCCGTAGTAGTTCCGTTGTCCGGAGAAAGTTACGACTATTGGATTTACACCGGAGCTCATTGGGGTTCAACCGCCAAATGGAGTAACCGCACGAGCAGAACCGACCGCTCCGGTGCGCTCTACTGGTCAAATTCTCCGGTCGGAGGCAATGCCTACTGCCTTGAGCACTGCTACTTCTCCGCAGGCTACGGCGGAGCGGACGGCGACAAGGACGGCAAGAAGACCTACACCGGCAACCAGGCACACGGCTTCGCAGTCCGTTGTATGGTCGACACCGACAACCGCTAATTCCTGAAACAGGTTATTTTCAGTCTGCAGCGCTGCACCGCGGCCTGCAGGCTGATTTAACCGTTTTGTCAAATAACCGCATAAATTAATGATAATGAAGAAATTACAAAGGAATTTCAATACAAATGGGGGGGGGTACGCTCCACCTCTGTTAACTCTTATTGAGGCTTCTCCCGAGTTTGGGTTTGCCGGCTCTCTCGACACTTGGAACAACGGAACAATCTCAGATGACGAAAGCCACTATAACGACTGGGGCGAAATACTTTAAAGGAGGAAAGACTATGAAAAATTCAATCTCTTGGGCATCATCTCTCGCCCTCTCAACACTTGTGGCCGTCCTCCCTCTCGCTTCCTGCCAGAAGGAAAACCTCTCAAAGGACCAGTCCACCACCCCGCAGACCATCACCCGCACCATCTCGGCCGATGTCGAGCCTATCGACTCCCCGGAAACCAAATCCATCTACGAGTCCGGAGTAGGCGTTCACCTCACCAACTCCGAATATATGTCGGTGTTTTATGCCAGCAACGATGGAGATGAAACCATTGCTTCAATGACCAAAATACTCGGCACCCCTGACGGTACCGGGAAATGGTCGTTCAGCCATAATGCTACTACAGGGACGACATACGACTATGCTTTCCTTCTGCCGCACACCTCGAAGAATGATATGCCGAGTAGCAAGTCTCAATTCAAAATCCGTCTCTACAATGTTCAGTATCCAACTGCGACCTCTTTTGACCCGAATATGGATTTCCTTCTCGGGCAAACTCAGTTTGGAAAAACTCAGGCGACATCGGTGAATAATGTTACCTTCAAACGCCTTTTCGCCCCGGTTAAAGTTGAAATCTATGACAATGCGAACATCCTGGGCACTGAAAAGGTCCACGCTGTAACATTCTCATTGTCAAAGACTGCGAAAAACACCGACGCGTTGGCCGGTCTTGTCTATGTTACTCCAGGCACTGACGATTACGACTCTGCAGGAGCGATAAAATTCGGTACAGACAATAATAACAATGTGAAGGCTAACAATTTCAGTAATGCAGTTTCAGCTCTGAATGCTTCCGGAATAGAGAAAACCGATGGAAATTGGAGCGTGTGGTACATTATGAACCCGATGGAAATCCCGTCCGGTACAAATCTTACCCTCACAGTGACAACTGATACCAAAACCGTCACAAGAACTGTCGCTCTCACTTCTGCCAAGGCAATCGAAAGGAATAAAATCAATAGGATCAAGTTTGATATTTCCGGCAATGGATATAGCACGGAGACATCTGCCTATTGCGATTTCTCTGCAATGTCAAAGGCTGACCTTTCCGATCTCACAGCAAGTGACGGTACTTCGCCGCTTTCAGCAGTCGGCAGTTCCGTTTGGAAAGATTCCGGGAACTCAAATTATCCTCAGGCGCTTCGATTGGCTAATGACAACAGCATAAAGGGCGTAATAACCATCACTCCGGCAGCGAATAAAACTATCAGTAAGATTCGTGTCTACACTCATCCTGTAATAGGTTTTTCTTCCAGCAAATTGGCACTGAATGCTGATGGAACAGCCTTGACCACAAAGAATGTTGTGTATGCGGAAGCTACAGCGACAGCCGGCTATTTGGAATTCGATGTGGATGCTGACAATGCTAATTCGACTCTTACTTTAAGTCGAGAAGGAGGAAATTCCTGGCTCTCCGGCATAACTCTGTTCTACAAGTAACCCACCCGAAGGGACCGCCCTTCCAAGGCACAAACCAAATAAAATTCTCAGCCCCCAAGCGCCCCATTTAGCGCCTCCGGCTGAGAATTTTTGTAAAACAAAGAGGGTGGTCAAAAGTCTTTTTCTATCTTTTGGCCACCCTCAGTCGGGCGGGAAAGAACAAGCGTGCGCCTACACCTTGAGGAAGCACTTGTGGCGGTAGAGGAAATAGAGGAACAGCCAGGCAAAGCCCAGATAGCCGGCCCAGAGAAGGACCTCGCCCACGGCAGGCGGGCAGACCTTGATGAGGCCGCCGAGGAAAAACCTCGAAATGTCCGTGAAGCTGATGATGGTCTGGCCGATGTAGATTGTGATGGAATTCATTCCCACGACGGTGAAAAATGTCGCACCCTTCTTCCAGCCCCTCACGTCGATGCAGTAGTAGAAAATCGCGAACATCGCCACCGAATATGCCGCCGCAATGAGAACGAATGTCCCGGTCCAGAGGTTTTTGATGACGGGGTACCAGACGGACCACACCAGCCCTGCGGCAAGAAGCACCGCTGCGGCGACAAGGAGCACAATGGTCTTGCGCCCTCCCGAGTCCTTGGACTCTTTCACATAGCGCCCGGTGAACATCCCGAGCATAGCAGTAACCACTGCGGAAACCGTCCCCACGATGCCCTCCGGGTCTCCGAGCCCCTGCCAGTAAATGTGATTCGGGCTTATGCAACGGTCCACATAATAGACTATGTTCCCTTCCCGTGAGAATGAGTCAGCCCCCACCGGAGCATCCGGAGCCACCATGAACTTCAACAGCAGAAAATACCCCACCAGGATTGCCCCGGCGATGCCCCACTGGGCCCGTGGACCTGTGAAACAGTAGATTAGAGCAGCTATGGCCCAGGCGACTCCGATTCTTCCGAGTACGCTCGGGATTCTCTGGGTGGCGAAATTGAACTGGAAAATGCCCTGATAGACAAGCCCCAGAAGAATTAGAACGCACATCCTGCGGAGAATGTCAAGCACAATCCTGCCGTTTGACCATCCTCCGGAGCGCTTTTTCGCGAGCGAGAACGGGAAGGTCATCCCGGCGATGAAAAGAAACAGCGCGAAGATTGTGTCGTGGTGGCGGAATCCCTCCCACTCCACGTGGTCCATCTGCTGAGCGAGCCAGCACCCGTCTCCGCCCGGAAAGAGCGAGCAGATGCCCGCAATGAGAGGGCTGAGTCCGATGATAAAAAGCATATCGAAGCCTCTGAGGGCGTCCAGAGACATAAGCCTTCCCCCCGAAGGCGCATTTGCGGTCCTGTTTTGTGTCATATAGCAGTTATGTGTTAGCGCTTGTGCGCAAATCGGCTTTTCTTAAGTCCATTCGCCCCAAAGTTAGCAACTTTTTGCGGAAAGGGAAACTTTTTCCTTCGCGGCTGCTCCGAAATAAACTTCGTAAGATGAAGGGGTCTTGCATTTCTCAAAAATGATTTTTAATTTTGCAGTGGATGATGGACAACATCCTCCGAATTGAAATATGAAAGATTTGCTTTGAGCGCTCGTGGTGTGACAGGAACGAACTTAACACATTATAACACTTAAAACAATTTTTTATGAAAATCCAAAAGTTGACTTATTGCGGAATTCTTGCCGCAGTTCTAGCGACCGTTCTTGTCGCCGTCTTATCCGCAATCCTGTTAAAATCAGATCCTGACTTATGTGAGCCGAATGTAGAGGCGTTGTCTTCCTGCGAGATTGTCGATCGGCGTGGTAATGTAAAATTTTCTTGCAAAGGTAATGAGGGCACTTGTGAAGATGACTATCTGGGGTATACTCTAACTTGTTCAGGCAAACGTGAATAGATGCAATAAATCGTGTTTTAGCCTCAGAATCAGATTCCGGGCTAATGCTCTTTTGTATGTGTCGTTCCTGTTGCTCGCTGGCAGTTGTAAAACACGTTCAGAGACATACTTCCCTGAAATGGGAACGTTGCCAAAGTCCGTGATGACAGATGCGACAAAATTGCGGGCGAGGATAGTTAAGAACTCATACGATTTTGTGAGGGCTAAAGCTTTCTATGTCTATCGAGACAGCATAATGGTCGTAGTCAACAACCCTTCAAACGATTGCGATTTTCTCGAACTGTATAATCTGAATACGCACAAGTTGATAAAATCCGTCATCAAGAAAGGTAATGGTCCGGGCGAAATGCTGAATGTCCTACCCTATTACGACGGGGAAACAATAATGCTCAATGACTTCGTGAAGGACAACCTTTTCACTGTGAATTTGAACAGCTTGCTATGTGATGAAGGCTATGAAATTCCAGAACCGGTTCATTACGGCGGTGGCGTCAGTAGCCCGTTTGTCACGAGATATAACCGGGATAGTTTAATAATGCTGAATCCGTATTATTTCTGCGATGAGACAGTCCGTATTGATAATCAGGAGCCTAGGTTTATATTGTCCGGGATTGGTCACCCGTCTTCGCCCACTGAAAGTTCTGAGGGCAAATGTTCTGCATACAATGTAGCGGATGGAACAATAGTGGTAAATCAGCAAAAAGATCGCGTACTGTTTGCTTCGCTCGAATTTGATAGATTTGAGGTTTATGATTATAGGCTGAATCCGATGAAATGTGTGGAAGGCCCGGTCAGGTTGACTCCGCATTATAAGATCGCGAACGGGAAAATTTCATTCAATAAAGTAATCCTGTATTCCTACCTGGCGGCATATCCTACTGAAGATTTCGTTTATCTGTCCTACATTGGAGATTATTACAAGGATAAAGTTCAGGATTTGAAAT
>CAVAMP010000024.1:0-39514 GCA_963589825.1 Flexilinea sp.
CCCTCGTGCCTTACCTCAAGGCTGCCAAGGAGCTCAAGACCAAGCCTACCCAGCACTCCGTCCAGGCTCTCCAGCAGGCCGGCGTGCAGCCTGACATTATCGTCTGCAGAACCGAGTACGACCTTTCGCCTGAGCTGAGGAAGAAGGTGGCGCTTTTCTGCAACGTGAAGCCGGGCCACGTCATCCAGTCAATCGATGCCGACTCCATCTACAAGGTGCCGCTCAATATGCACGAGGAAGGGCTTGACCGCCTGGTTCTCAACCACTTCGGACTTTCTGACGTCCCTGAGGCGAACCTCGGAAAGTGGAACGAATTCCTCCACAAACTTGACAATCCCAAGAACGAAGTCAACATCGCTCTTGTCGGAAAATATGATCTTCAGGATGCCTACAAGTCCATCCGCGAGTCTTTCGTTCACGCCGGCGCCGCAAACGAGTGCAGAGTGAACGTGCAGTATGTACACAGCGAGAACATCAACGAGGCCACCGTGGCTGAACTTCTCGGGGGAATGGACGGAATCCTCGTCGCTCCGGGCTTCGGTGAGAGGGGGCTTGAGGGAAAGATTGAGGCTGTGAAATATGCCCGCGAGAACAACATTCCTTTCTTTGGAATCTGCCTCGGAATGCAGATGTGCGTCGTGGAGTTCGCCCGCAATGTCCTCGGAATGGACGGCGCAAGCTCAACCGAGGTCAACCCTGCTACGACTTTCCCTGTCATCAACCTGATGGAGGACCAGAAGAGCACAACCTCAAAGGGCGGCACAATGCGTCTTGGGGCATACGAGTGCGTTCTTAAGGAAGGCTCTCTTGCAAAGAAGATTTACGGGACTGCCAAGATTTCAGAGCGTCACCGCCACCGCTACGAGCTCAACAGCGACTATCTCGGACTCTTCGAGAAGGCCGGTCTGATTGCTTCAGGAAAGAATCCTGACACAAAGCTCGTCGAGATTGTGGAGATTCCTTCGCATCCGTTCTTCATCGGAGTTCAGTTTCACCCGGAGTACAAGAGCACCCCGGAGAATCCTCAGCCGATTTTCGTCGCTTTCGTGAAGGCCTCAATGGCTCAGAAGGCCTCAATGGCTCAGAAAGCCGCCGCAGCGAAGAAAGAAAAATAATATGTTGACTTTCAGAAATATACTCCTTGTTGTGGCGGCTCTTGTCCTCTCCACTTCCTGCAAAGGGGGCGGAAAGAAGGCGGAAGGTGCGCCGGCGGCAAAGAGATATTCCGTTGAAGTCGTCGGTACCTATCCCCACAGCACCTCCTCCTACACCCAGGGCCTGTTCTTCTCAGACGGCCGGCTCTATGAGAGCACGGGGCAATACGGCGAGTCGTTCTTCGCCGAGGTGGACCTTGAGACCGGGAAAGCCCTGAGAAGGTTCGACCTTGACAAAAGATATTTCGGCGAAGGCTCGCAGATTTTCGAGGGGAAGCTCTATGTCCTTACCTGGCGCAATTTTGTGACGCTCGAATATGACAGCGAGTCGTTCAAATTCCAACGGTCCGTTGTCAACACCCGCGAAGGCTGGGGGCTCACGACTGACGGGAAGTCCCTCATTATGAGTGACGGAAGTTCGAACATCTATTTCCTGAACGCCGATTTCAAGGTGGAGAGAAGAATCGTTGTGAAGAACGGGAAGAAAGCGGTCGGGATGCTGAATGAACTGGAGTGGATTGACGGACGGATTTGGGCGAATGTTTATCTGACGGACAAGATAGTGATTATAAATCCCGAAAGCGGAGCCGTGGAGGGGATTGTGGACTGTGAAGGGCTGCTGCCCGATGAGCTGCGCACCCCCCAGACCGATGTTCTCAACGGCATCGCCTACAATCCCGCCGACGGGAAGATCTATCTGACCGGCAAGTTGTGGCCTCAGCTTTATGAGGTCCGTCTGCGAGATTGACAAAAAAGCGGTCTACTGCGTTGTTCTCCTCTCCCAAATCCTCACAACCCAAAGGTTGCTCCGGTATTGGGTTCGTCGAGAGCCTTGTATCCCATCTTTTTATTCAATCTCTTTATAATGGAATTTCCAGCAGGGGTACTTGAAGTTGAACTTCAGGTTGAGATCATACCCATTGAACCTGATGCGGCCAATACCGCCGAAGGGAATGCAAATATAATCTCATTGCGGAAGAGTAAGGCTCATTTCCTGGGCCCGCAACCTTCCGGCCCCTCGTATAGTATTAATAATTAATTAATTGCTTTATGCGAGGTTTTTTAATTTTAGCGGTGCTCGGCACCCTCATTCCGTCTGTTCCGTCGTTCTCGGCAGATGGAGAAATCGTCGAAAAAATCGACAGCACGGTCATAGTCGCCACAAGAGCCGGGGCGAAAACTCCTGTCACCTACACTATGATTTACAAGGACGCCCTCCTAAGGTCCAACCCCTTGAACTCTCTCCCGATGACCCTCAGCCTTCAGCCTTCGGTTGTCGCCGTGAATGAGGGCGGAACCGGCCTCGGCTACTCCAAAATGACCATCCGCGGCAGCAAGGGATCCCAGACCAATGTGACTCTCAACGGAATAACCCTCAATGATTCCGAGTCTCAGGAGGTCTTCTGGGTCAATATCCCTTCGCTCTCTTCCATTCTTTCCTCAGTCCAGCTTCAGAGGGGCCTCGGCACCTCGGCAAACGGCGCGGGAGCATTCGGCGCAAGCATCAATATGAGCACGGCATCGGTCGGAGCTGAACCTTTTGCAAACGCCGAGGTAGGATACGGGTCCTATAATACCCTCACATCCACAATCGCAGCCGGCAGCGGACTAACCAAATCAGGAGTTTATTTCAACGCCGCCTATTCCCACAACTACACCGACGGCTACATCCGCAACGCCAAAGCCAACGTCCAGTCGGCCCTCGCGGTCCTGGGATGGATGAATGAAAATAACTCGGTTAAAGCCACCTATCTTCTTGGAAATCAGCACTCCGGCATCACCTGGAACGGCATTGACCTCGCTTCCTACGCCCGTGACCGCCGCTACAACAGCGCAGGAGAGTACTACGACTACGAGAGGGCCGCTGACGGAAGCTATCTCACCGACAAGGAAGGGAACAGGATTGTCCGCTCGACGCTCTACTACGACAACGAGACCGACAACTACACCCAGCACCATCTTCAGCTCAACTACACCCACTCCTTCCCGTGCGGACTCCTTTGGAGCACCACGGCGAATTTCACCAAAGGCGACGGCTACTACGAGCAGTACAAGGCCGACAAGAAGTTCAAGAAGTACGGTATGAAGGCGTACGCGCCCCAGGGTGTGGAAACTTCGGATTTTATCATCCGCAAGGTTATGGACAACAACTACTGGGTCGCGAAGACCGACCTGAGCTGGAAAAATGATGTTGTCGACCTCACAGGAGGCCTCAGCTGGTCACGCTACGGCGGAAACCATTTCGGCAGGGTTCTTTGGAGCCGCGAGCTCGGCACTGACTGGACCGGAGCCGACGGGATGACCTACGACAAGTTCAACAGCGAGAACCTGTGGTATCTCAACCACGCAATCAAGCAGGAATATAACGCATATTTCAAGGCTGAATACAGCCCTCTGGAGTGGCTCACGGCATACGTGGACCTGCAGCTTAGGGACGTGAACCTTAGGATGTGGGGAGTGGGCGACGATGACAGCACAGATATGGGTTACTCCAACAACTGGCTCTTTTTCAACCCCCGCGCAGGTCTGACCTTCAACTGGGGCGGCCACAAGGCCTATTTTTCCGCAGCGCAGGGACACCGCGAGCCGGGTCGTGCGGACATAAAGGAGAACCTTGAGGCCGGAAAGGGCGGAGAAATCCGTCCGGAGGAGATGGTGGATGTGGAAATCGGCTACGAGTGGAGCTGCCCGGTGGCCCAGGTCGCTGCAAATCTCTATTTTATGGAGTACTGGGATATGCTTTTGGACACAGGCAGGCTCTCAGACTCAGGCTATCCGATCAAGGACAACGTGGGCAGGGCCTACAGAAGGGGAGTGGAGCTCTCGGGAGCGTACACCCCGTGGGGGTGGCTGAGCCTGGGTGCAAACCTCACTCTGAGCCTTAACAAGGTTCTTGACTACACGGAGACTTTCTCCATTTGCGACGACAACGGCGAGGCGCTCTATGACGCCGCTTGGAAACCTCTTCAGAAGAGCGTGGATTTCGGAAAAACCACGATGCTGATGTCCCCGTCAGTTGTGGGAATGGTCCAACTGGGTTTCACTCCGTTTGCAACTCTTTGCAGCAACTCGCTCAGGACCACCACCCTCAGCATTAACGGCAAGTTCGTCGGCAAGCAGTACATAGACAACACGCAGTCCGGGGACCGCGCAATCCCGCGCTATTTCGTTTCCAATCTCTCCCTCACCCACGAGTTCGACCTCGGAAGGAAGGGGGGCTCAGCTGGAGGCTCCCTTTCACGCGCTTTCACCCGCGGCGGAGCGCTGCGTCTGGGATTTTATATCAACAACCTCTTCAACAATCTCTACTACGCCGACGGAGCGGTCTGGAGCAAAGGCCTGAGGCAGAGCGACGGCGCTGACATAAGCAGCATCGGCATCTTCCCGCAAGCCCCGATAAACTTTATGTTCAAAGTCGGCCTGAACTTCTAAGAGGCTGAATAAAAAGCGGTCGGAGGGTGTTGATTGCGGCAGCCGCAATCAACACCCTTAATCGTTTGGATTTTGGGGAAAAGTTGTTAAATTTGTTGGATTTCGTGTTTTTGGCGGGGGCTTTGGCTGATGGTTTTGAGGGGAGATAGATGGGGATATTTTTATTCAGCGGTGATGATTTATCGGGAACTTGTTTATAATCAGACTTTTCGCTTTGAGGCGGGGGGCAGTTTGCCTTCGCTCAAAGTGGCTTATCACTCTTCCGAGGGCTCTCCCAAGGGAAGGAAGGTGATTTGGATTTGCCACGCTCTTACGGCAAATTCCGACCCCCTGGACTGGTGGCCCGGTATGGTCGGACCGGGGAAGGTGATTGACCCTGAGCGGTATTTTGTCGTTTGCGTCAATATGCTCGGGTCCTGCTACGGTTCTTCGGGGCCTTCATCGCCTTGTGAGGCCGGCTTTAAGCATTCCGCTGAGTCTTCTCTTGCGGGCTCTACTGTTACCCAGGAGGCTTTGAAAGGCCAAGCCCATCCATATCTTCTTGATTTCCCTCTGGTTACCGTGAGGGATATGGTGGAGGCGAATATACTAGTCCGGAAACATCTCGGGATCTCGCGGGTGGATTTTCTGCTTGGAAGTTCCATCGGCGGATTTCAGGCTGTGGAGTGGCTCGTCAGGGAGCCGGAGGTTATCGGGGAGGCGCTTCTGATGGCGACTTCCGCCCGGATTACCCCCTGGATAAGCGCCTGGGAGGAGGCTCAGAGGCTTTGTCTTGAGGCTGACCCCACTTTCCGTCATCCGGAGATTCTGCTTTCTGAGGCGGGCTCCTGCTCCGGGAATGACTCTGATGCTGGTTCTTGCTCCGGTAATGGCTCTGAGGCTGGCTCCTTCTCCGGGAATGACTCTGATGCAACCGCCCGGAACAGGACGCTTCTTCGCGGCGGGCACGAGGGTCTCAAGGCGGCCCGCGCCGTTGCGATGCTTTCCTACCGCAGTTATGAGGGTTACAACCGCACCCAGGCTGAACCTTCAGAGGATGCGCTTTTTGCGCAGAGATCGCCTTCATATCAGCGCCATCAGGGCACAAAACTCGCCGACCGGTTCGACGCTTACTCCTATTACTCGCTTTCCCGCAGCGTGGACAGCCACAATGTCGGAAGGGGAAGGGGAGGAGTCGAGGCGGCTCTTTCTCTTGTGAAGGCGCGCGTTAGCGTAGTCGGCATTGACAGCGACTGCTGTTTCCCGCCATCCGAAGTCCGGGAAATGGCCGGGGCAATCCCGGGAGCCGAGTACAGAGAAATCACCTCCGCCTTCGGACACGACGGTTTTCTGCTTGAATATGAGCAGATTGGGGCAATAATTACTGAAATTTTGAATAGGATATAACTTCCCGGAGCCTGACTCGGGGACAGAAAAGGAAAATCTATGCAGGTACTGAAATTCGGCGGAAGCTCTGTTGCGGACGCCTCCAGAATGGCAAAAGTCGCTTCCATTGTTTCGGGAGCAGTCGAAAGGGACCGCACTATGCTGGTCTGCTCGGCGATCAGCGGATTCACCGACGCGCTTATCCGCATCGGGCATTTCGCCGCGGGCAAGGACAAGAGCTACGAAGAGGTTATCGACACCTTTGAGAAACGCCACATCGACATAATCCGTGAACTTCTTCCGCTGGAAAAGCAGGAGGAAATGACCGACTTCTGCAGGGAGCACTTCTCCTCGCTCCGAAGCATCGCCTACGGAGTTTACCTCCTCGGGGAACTCAGTCCGGTGAGCCTGGACGCCATAATGTCCTTCGGCGAGATTCTTTCCACCCGAATCATCGCTACAAGGCTTGCGTCGCTGGGGATTTCCACCAAATGGGTGGACGCGAGGAGTCTTATCCGCGTTCAGAAGAGAATTTCGCTCTCGGAGACTGCAGAAGTCGCAGCTCCGACCGCCCCTCCTGTGGATATGAAGGCCACCGAGGCTGCCGTCAAGGAACTCATTGACAACAACGGGATCATCTCGCTTTTCGTCGTTCCGGGCTTCATCGCCTCCGACTCTCAGGGCCGCACCGCAACGCTCGGCCGCGGAGGCTCGGACTACACCGCTTCGCTTCTTGCGGTGAGCTGCAACGCCCGTCTGCTCGAAATCTGGACCGACGTGCCGGGAATGATGACTGCGAACCCGAAACTAGCCCCTGCAGCCCGCACAATCAGCAACATTTCCTACCGCGCCGCCCTCGAACTTTCCCACTTCGGCGCGAAGGTAATCTACCCGCCTACAATCCAGCCGGTTGTCTCGCAGGGCATTCCGATTTATGTGAAGAATACCTTTGACCCGGAGGCCACCGGCACTCTCATCGAGAAGAACCCGCCGCGCAGCAAGGACAACATAATCGGCATCTCCAATTCCGACAAAATCGCCCTCATCTCTCTCGAAGGCAGCGGAATGGTGGGCATACCGGGCTTCTCAAGCCGTCTTTTCGACACCCTGAGCCGCAGCGGCGTGAACATAATCCTCATCACCCAGGCATCCTCCGTGCACACAATGTGCATCGCCGTGTCCGAGTCTGACGCCGCGAAGGCGAAGGAAGCCGCCGACAGGTGCTTTGCCTACGAGATTTCACTCGGGAAACTCAACCCGCTCAAGGTGGAGACCGGCTACTCGATTCTCTGCCTTGTGGGCGACGACATAATGAACCAGTCCGGAACGACCGGAAGACTTCTCTCCGCCCTTTCCCGCCGCAGCATCCCTATCAGGGCCATCGCGCAGGGATCTTCCGAGAGGAACATTTCCGTGATTGTGCCTTCCGAGGACGTGCCGCTCGCGGTTCTCAGCATCCACCGGGAGTTCTTCGAGAGGTCAACCGTGAGGGAAGTGAATCTTTTCATCGCCGGGTTCGGCACAGTGGGCAAGGCTCTCGTGCAGATTATCGCCGAGAACCGCGACCGGATCACCGCCCGCACCGGCAAGAGGCTGAATATAATAGGAATCAGCAACAGCAGGCGCTATGCCCTCGCCCCAGAGGGACTCGATATCCGCTCCGTCAAGGACGGGGAGGCGCTTCTCTCCGCAGGGGAGTCCTCCGCAGATGACGCTTATTTCAAGGCGCTTGCGGGGATTTCGATGGAAAATTCGGTGTTTGTGGACTGCACTGCAAGTTCCGACATCTCCTACAAATACATAAATCTCTTCCGCAGGGGCTATTCCGTTGTGGCTTGCAACAAGATTACCTTCTCCGCTCCATACGCCCAGTATGCCGCCCTCAAGACCGCGGCTCTCGAAACCGGGGCTTCGCTCCGCTATGAGACCACCGTCGGCGCGGCGCTTCCAATTCTCGAGTCCGTTTCCCGCAGCATCAACTCCGGCGACAGGATTCACAGCATTGAAGCCGTTCTGAGCGGGACTATGAACTACATCTACTCCACCTACGCGGGCGGTCCTGCCTGCGGAGGGGAAAAGACTTTCGCCCAGGTTGTTCGCGACGCTCAGGATGCGGGCTACACCGAGCCTGATCCGAGGCTGGACCTCAGCGGAAGGGATGTTCTGAGAAAGCTTCTTATCCTTTCGAGGGAGGCGGGTGCCGCTGTGGACGAGAAGGACGTTCAGATGACCCCTGTGCTCGGACCTGAGTTCTTTGAGGTGAAGGTGGACGCATTCTATAAGCTTCTTGAGGAGAACGAGAAGATGTTTTCCGACAGATATAAGGCTGCCGCCGAAAAGGGGTGCAGGCTCCGGTTTGTGGCTTCGCTGGAGGCTGTTTATGGCAATGGTGTTCAGTACCGCGCTACAATCGGGCTCAAGGAAGTGCCGGAGTCTCATCCGCTCTACAATCTTTGCGGGACGGACAATTCGGCCATCATCCGCACGGATTTCTACCCGTCTCCGCTGGTTGTCCAGGGCGCGGGCGCAGGGGCTTTCCAAACTGCGAGCGGAGTTCTTAATGACATACTGAAATAGGCGTAAAAAAGCGGTATACTGCGTTCCTCTTTCAGTTTTAATATATTGACAATAAGGAAATTATAATAGCTATGAATACAAAAAAATATAGGTTCGAGACCCTGCAGGTGCGTGCGGGGCAGGAGATAGACCCGGTTTCAAAGGGTACTGCGGTGCCGATTTATCAGAGCAGCGCATACGTTTTTGACGATATGCAGTATGGCGCAGACCTCTTTGCGCTAAAGCGTGCCGGAAACATATACACCCGGCTTCAGAACAGCACCTCCGACGTTTTCGAGAAGAGGATGGCGGCTTTGGAGGGCGGCGTGGCTGCAGTTTCAACTGCCTCCGGGCAGTCCGCAGTTTTCCTCAGCATCACCAATGTCTGCGGCCCGGGAGACAATGTAGTGGCTCAGCCGTTCCTCTACGGCGGCACGTTCACTATGTTTGCAGTCACCCTTCGCGACTTCGGCATCAATGTCCGCATCGCCGCTTCCGACAAGGCCGAGGATATGGAGAAGCTCGTCGATGAGAGGACAAAAGTGATTTTCCTTGAAAACCTCGGAAATCCGGCCTTCAATGTGCCTGATTATGAGCCTATTATAGAGATGGCCCGCCGAAAGGGCGTCTGCGTAGTGGTGGACAACACCTTCTCCTGCGGCGGCTATCTTTTCCGCCCGATAGAGTGGGGAGCAAATGTCGCAGTTCACTCCGCCACAAAATGGATTTGCGGCCACGGAACCACTCTCGGCGGCGTTGTCGTTGACGGAGGGAACTTCGAGTGGACAAAAGAGAAATATCCTCTTCTTGCCGCTCCTTCCGAGTCCTATCACGGACTTATCTACAAGGATGTGTTCGGACCTGCCGCCTTTGCGGGCAGGGTCAGGGTGGACGGCCTTAGGAACATAGGGCCTGCCCAGTCGCCGTTTGACGCGTTCCTGCTCCTCCAGGGCCTGGAGACTCTGTCGCTCAGGGCCGAGCGCTGCTGCTCGAATGCTCTTGCAGTTGCCGAGTTCCTCGAGGCTCATCCGGCTGTGGAGTCGGTGAACTACCCTGGCCTCAAGTCCAATCCATATCACGCCCTTGCCTGCAAGTACCTCCGCAACGGTTTCGGAGGTGTGCTGACTTTCCGCGTGAAGGGCGGATTCGACGCTGCGGCAGCTCTTGTGAGCCGTCTGGAACTTATTCTCCACGTGGGCTCAGTGGGGGACAGCAAATCGCTGATTGTGCACCCTGCTTCCACCACCCACTCTCAGCTCAGCCCGTCCGAGCAGGTTGCAGCGGGGGTTTACCCTAATATGCTCCGCCTTTCAGTCGGCACCGAGAATGTGGATGATCTGATTGATGATTTGAAATCTGCTTTGAAGTGATTTGTGAGTCTTTCTGGTCTATACTTATTTGTTCATCAGTCACATACACCCGGTATGCTCCTTCTTCAAAAATAAGTCTATCCTCAAAAATCCTTCACAAATCTAATATATCTGATATTTTACAACATAATTATGGAAAACAAATACACTGAAATTGCATCGAAATTCGCTCTTGAGGGCGAAGTGGCCTCCATTAAACCGCTTGGCGAGGGCTTTATCAACGACACCCTCATCGTGAAGACTCTGGGGGACAGCCCCAACTACATTCTTCAGAGGAAGAACAAGAGCGTTTTCCCGGACGTTCCCGCTATGATGGAGAACATCTGGAAAGTGACTAACCATATAAAGAAAAAGGTTCAGAACCCTCTGCGCGAGACACTTACGGTCATCCCCGCAAAGGACGGAAAGCTCTACTATGAGGATGAGGACGGGGAGTTCTGGGCAGTCTGCCTCTTCATTGACGGAACATCTTCATACGTGATGGCGGACACTCCTGAGCTCGCATATCAGGGCGGAGTGGGAATAGGCCGCTTCCAGGCCCTGCTTGCCGACTTCAAGGAGCCGCTCACTGAGGTCATCAAGGGCTTCCACAATATGAAATGGCGTTTTCAGCAGTGGGACGAAACTCTTGCTAAAGACCCTGTGGGAAGGGTAGCGGAGTGTAGGGAGGAAATCGGCTGGATTGACGCTAGAAGGAAAGAGATGCTTGATTTCGCCGCCCTCATCGAAAACGGGACCATTCCTTGCCGCGTGACCCACAACGACACGAAAATCAGCAACATACTCTTCGACTCCAAGAGCGGGGAAGTGCTCTGCGCGATTGACCTTGACACGGTTATGTCCGCAACGGTGCTGAACGATGTGGGTGACGCCCTGCGCTGCTACACCAACACAGGAGCCGAGGATGCCGAGGACCTTTCGACAGTCGGGATGTCTCTGGAAATGTTCACGGCTTACATAAAGGGCTATCTTTCCGAGATGGGCTCTTCGCTCTGCAGCGCAGAGAAAGAGTATCTCGCGTTCTCTGGCCGCTACATCACCTTCGAGCAGGTGCTCCGTTTCCTGATGGACTACATTGACGGGGACAACTACTACAAAATCAAGTACCCGACCCACAATCTTGTCCGCACCCGCGCCCAGTACAAGCTTCTTCAGTCGATGGAGGCGCAGTACGGACAGATGTGTAAAATCGTTAAGGACCTGTTGTAGTCAGTCGAGCACAGCCAAAACGAAAAGAGGATGGTCAAACTCAGACCATCCTCTTTTCGCATTTGTGTTATCGAATTATTTCTCGACCAGGCAAGAATCGAGGTCTTTAATCAGCTGCTCCTTATCCATCTTCTGGCCGATGAAGACCAGCTTCTGCATCCTGTCTCCATACTCCGGATCCCAGTCCTTCATAAAGTTGGGGTCTTCCTGGGCAATCTGCTTGAGATCCTCCTCAGGGGCGGTCGCGTACCACTTTCCGGCGGCTTTGAGCTGGAACTGACGGCCGGCCTGCTCGAAGAGGTAGGACATTGAGGTGTCGTCGCTGAAGTAGCAAAGGCCCTTCGCCCTGATGACGTTCTTAGGCCAGTGCTTGGCGACGAAGTTGTCGAACTTGTTCATATCGAAGGCCGGGCGGCGGCAATAAACAAATGTGCCGATGCCGTACTCCTCGGCTTCACCCTCCTCGTCGTCGTGATGGTGGTGATGATGATGGTGGCCCTCGTGCTCGTCGTCGTCATCATCGTCATCGTGATGGTGAGAGTGTTCGTGTTCATCGTGGTTGTGATGATGCTCTTCGTGCTCATCGTGGTCGTGATGATCTTCTTCGTCATCATCGTCATCTTCGTCGTGCCCCTCGTCGTAGTCGGACTCGATGCCCTTGATCCAGCCTGCTGAGCCTGCAACAGAGTCATAGTCAAAGAGATGCGTGTCGAGAATCTTCTCGAACGGAACGTCTCCGAAGTTGCACTCTATGATTTCGGCCTTTGGCTGAAGCGAGCGGATAATGGCCTTGATTCTGTCCCTTTCCTTTGCGGAAACCTCCGCAGCCTTGTTCAGAAGCACAATGTTGCAGAATTCAATCTGCTGGATGAGCAGGTTCTCAATGTCGTCCTCCTCGATGTTTTTCATCACGAGGGTGTCGCCGCAGTTGAACTCGCTCTGCATCCTCATCGCATCCACGACCGTAACGATGCAGTCAAGCCGCGCTGTGCCGTATTTCGTGTACAGGCCGCCGAGCGAAGGAATGCTGCAGATTGTGCGGGCAATAGGCTCCGGCTCGCAGATTCCGCTTGCCTCGATAACGAGGTAGTCGAACTTCTGCATACGGGTGATTTCGTAAATCTGCTCGATGAGGTCGGTCTTCAGGGTGCAGCAGATGCAGCCGTTCTGAAGCGCCACGAGGCTCTCGTCCTTCTTGCCCACGACGCCACCCTTCTGGATGAGGTCCGCGTCAATGTTGACTTCACCTATATCGTTGACTATCACTGCGAAACGTATTCCCTGTCTGTTTGAAAGAATGCGGTTCAGAAGAGTCGTCTTGCCGCTTCCGAGATAACCGGTCAACAGCAGAACCGGAAGTTGTTTGTTTTCCATATATTTTCGTTTTTTTGTTTTCTCGCAAATGGTCTCTGCCATTTTGGCAGAGACTTTTCTCCGCCTCCCCGGGCGGAAAATGCAGCTGATATAGGGTCAAAGTCTGTGCCTCTGAAGAAAAAAGATTAAATTTGCACCCGGTTGTCAGTCTGCCGCCAGGGAGGGAGTGGGGAAGCTCCCCATGAACCCGCGGAAATTATCCCTGCAACCGCCCCAGTATATGCCAAAGAAGGAAGCAGTAGAAAAGATGTTTGACAGCATCGCCCCGGAATATGACACGCTTAATCACATTCTGTCGCTGAATATCGACAAAATCTGGCGACGCAGAGCCGTCAGAAGGCTCGTCTCAAAGCAGGCTCAGGCGCAGATTCTCGATGTCGCCTGCGGAACGGGGGATTTTTCAATCGCGATTGCAAAATATGCCCCCAAGGCCACAATTATCGGTGTGGACCTTTCCGACGGAATGCTTGAAGGGGGAAGGCAGAAAGTGGAGGCGGCAGGTCTCTCGGGCAGGATTGACCTTAGAAAAGGGGACTGCGAGGCCCTGGAGTTCGCTGACGGAACTTTTGACGGGGTGTGCGTGGGTTTCGGCGTGAGAAACTTCGAGCACCTTGAAAAGGGACTTACGGAGATGCTCCGTGTGCTTAAACCCGGCGCTCCGCTTGTCATTCTGGAACTGTCCGTTCCGCAGAACCGCCTCCTTCTTGCTCTATACAAGCTCTATTTCCTCAGGATTCTTCCCTGGATCGGGGGAAAGGTTAGCGGAGACAAGGCGGCCTACCGCTATCTTCCGGCCTCGGTGATGAATTTCCCGCTTCCGAAGGAGTTCAAGGAAATCCTTTCCCGCTGCGGCTTCACCCAAATCCGGCACACTCCGCTGACTTTGGGAATATGCCGGATGTACACCGCAAAGAAAAAACTGTAAGGAAATTCTGCCGAAAAGCCCTGTTCATAAGGGCAGGGAAGATGTTTAATCCTTACGACGGGAGGTTAAATCCCTACCAGAGATAGATATTGAAAGACACCACGATGCAGAGCGAGAGCAGGAACGTCGCCATCACCAGCATCGGCAGATACTTGTCCAGCTCCCTCTCGCTGTGCTTCCATACTCCCACAAGATGCGCCACATAAAGCGGCAGGGGAAGAAGGCAGAGAAGATTCCACCAGTCGAAAACCCGGCAGAAGAAAATGTAGGCTATGAGTGCGGCCCAGCCAAGAACTATAAGAACAGTCTGATAAATCCTCGCATTCCTCTCACCCATTTTCATCGCGACCGTAACTCTTGTCGCCGCATCGCTTTTCATATCCCTTATGTTGTTGACATTCAGCACTCCCACGCTGAAAAGCCCGATTGCTGAAGCGGGGAGCAGAAGCAGTGCGCTCGGAATCTCGTGCGCCACGACAAAATAGGCTCCCAGCACCGATGCAAGGCCGAAGAAAATGAAAACGGCCAGGTCTCCGCCGGCGTGGTAGCCGTAGGGGTGGCGTCCGAGGGTGTAGCGCGTTGCGGCGATGATGGCGAACGCGCCGAGAATTATGAGAAGAAGAGGCTCAAGCTGCCGGAAGGTTCCGTATGAGGAAAATATCATTGCAAGACCGCTGATGCAGCTAAGAACCGCATAGAAAGCAATCATTCCCCTGAAATCCTTGTCAGTTAGCACCCCGGTGGAATAGACCGGGCCCTGGCGGTCGTCGCGGTCGGTGCCGCTCAGATAATCCCCATACTCATTGGAAACGTTCGAAAGCAGCTGCAGGCAGACTGCGGTTAGGCACACAAGCGTGGCCGTCAAGATGCTGATGTTGTAGTCGGCTGCGGCAAGGGCGATTCCGGTGATGACCCCTGCGAGCGAGAGGGGGAGGGTGCGGAAGCGCGCCGAACGAAGGTAGTATTTGAATTTGCTCATATTGCTGTTCGTTTGTATTTTCTTTTGTTTCACAAGTATTCCGGTTCATTAAGAGTGCAGGGCGGGGATAGGCATTTATTTTTTCTCTGTCTTCACAGATAGAATGAGGGCCGCAAGACTTATAAGAAACGAAAACATATTTTAGTGTAAAATGGGATGCAAATCTACAAAATCTTTATCCAACTTTCGCAAGTATCCAACTAATCACTCTCTCAACTGACTCAGGACTTATTTCCCGGATTTTCCGAGCGCCGACAGCTTCTTTCGGACAGGTTTGTCGTAAAGCGCTGTGCAGAGCCATCCTAGCGCAAGGCTCACCGCGACGGCAAGAAGCGCCAGGGGCCAAGTCTCCCAGAACGAAGTGATTCCCTTTTCGCCGCAGCGGATGAGGTAGGCGTAGAAAAGGTACATAACCGGGTAGTGGGTCATATAGAGAGGGTAGGAAAGGTCTCCCAGAAAGCGGCAGAGCCTCTCGGTCCTGCCGTCCACGTGCCCTGAGGCCCCGAGATAGAGGAGGGTAGGGAAAACGAAAAATTTGCAGACGAGTTCATACACTCCGTTAAGGCTGAATCCTCCGACTTTCGGGATGTAAGGCACGATGAAAAGTGAGAGCAGCACCACTGAGCAGAGCGCGAAAGAATACCTCACCCGGACAGGGCGGAATTTGCGGCTAATGAGCATTCCGAGAGTGAACGGGAACAGCATCCTGAGCAGTCCGCCGCCAAAATTCAACCAGTCAAGGGTCCATCCCAGGCCAAACGCGTCTCCGCCGCCGACGTCCGCAAGAGTGCACCCGGCAAGCCCCGCTCCGAGAATCACCGTGAGCACCGCCAGAGCGCGGGTGGAGAGCCTCCGGATGAAAAGGGCATAGAGAATGTTGCCTATATATTCAAAGAAAAGGCTCCACGACGGGCCGTTCAGAGGGAACATTTCCCCGTTCCCACGCACTTCGTACGGACATCCCGGAACGGCGGGAATCATAAACATCGCCATCAGCAGAGAGAGCATAACCGAGGAAATCGCAATGTGGGTTCCGTCCCACTGAAGGCAGCCTCCGAGAACGAAACTTGTGGCGCCCACAATGGCTCCGAGAATGACCATGGGATGCAGACGGATGAGCCTGCGGCGGAAAAATTCCTTCAGCGAAAATCCCTTTTTCCAGCGGTCATCGTAGGCGTAGCCCAGCACGAAGCCGGAGAGGATGAAAAAGAAGTCCACAGCAAGGTAGCCGTGGTTTATTCCCTCGATGATGGGGGTGCCGTAGGCGAAGGAGTAGCCCTCGGCGATGTGGTAGAAAAGGACGAGAAGCGCCGCAACTCCCCTCAGCCCGTCAAGAATTTCATAATGCGGTTTGCTGTCCGAAAATGCCATAAACTGTGTAATCTATTGTGTGTAAATTATTTATTCTCCCAAAAGAATCCGCCGGCGAAGCCTCGTAGTGGGGTAGGAATCGCTGCGGATGACTTCTTTGTCGCTCTCGGGCAGTTCCTCAATCTGTTCGTCGCTCTCGCGGCAGACGCTTTTATATTCAATCCAGTCCACAGGGACCCGGTGGAAATTCCCGTCCCCGCCCCAGACGCTGATGTAGTCGGTGTGCTGAGTGCCCTTGAAGCCGTGTGCGCTGACCCTGATGGTCTTTTTGCCGTCTTTGCCGCCGCTGACGAGCGAAGTCTTCAGGATGTTTTCCGTGATGCAGGAAGGGTGGGCGTAACGCTTTTCGCCCCTGTAGTTCGCGATTGCCTCCCACTCCCAGAAGGATGAGTCGCGGATGAGGTCCTCACCGTAAATTTCCTTTCGGGTGCGCGTCTGCTGATAAAGCGGGATGGAGAGAAGGGGAGCGAAGGCGAAATAAATCGCCTTGAAATAGGCTTCGTTTTCGCTGATGAAGCGCTTCTTTATGTCCCGAAGGCGATAACCTTTCCACCTTTCGGGGTCGGTGTCAAGACTGAAACCGCGAAGATGCTCGGGGTAAACCACATTTATCATTCGGGATTTCGCCATTGAAAAATCGTCTCCGTAGCC
This sequence comes from Flexilinea sp., assembly GCA_963589825.1. Classification (GTDB taxonomy): domain Bacteria; phylum Bacteroidota; class Bacteroidia; order Bacteroidales; family UBA932; genus Cryptobacteroides. Next base: position 16,387 of record CAVAMP010000024.1, read on the forward strand.
CTCTGTCCTGTCTTTCATCAGTTCCAGAAGTGCGGTTTGGGCGAGGGGAGTGAAGAGGAGGCGGTATTCCACCTCGTTGTCGCGGTCGGTCGTAGAAAACAGCACCTCGAACTCCTCGTTGGTCATAAGGGTGTAGTCGCTGTTGTCGTCAAGAGTGCGGCTGAATTTCTGCAGGCGGCGAAGCTTTCTTTTCCGCCCAAGTTTGCTGCCCTCGTCTGAAAGACCCTCCGGGGTGCGTGAAAAGCTCAGGTTCGGGGCCGCCTCGTTGGCGTACATAAGGAAGGTCTTGTTTCCAAACTCCGGGCAGGGCTTTTCAACGCTGGCGTAGAGAGTCTGGGAACGGGTGACTGTGTGCCACTGTCCGTTGGTGTCCCTCTCCCTTTCTGTCCAGTAGATGGTTTTGCTGCCGGTGTAAACCTTTGTGCCCCACTCGAATTTGCGGAGAGTCGCGATGACGAAAGGATTGCCCTTGATTTCCCCGCTGTGGGCGAAAAGAACCGATGAATCCTCGTTCAGACCGCCTCCGTAACCGAATTCGGTGCTTATCTGCTGGAGTCTGGCCGCATTGAAATAGGGGTCGAACTTAATGGAGGGAACGGTCTTGGTGATGAGCTTCGTGGGTATGTCCCAGCTGAAAAGGGAGTTGAGCGGAGCCATCTGCCTGAAGGCCTCGCTAAGCAGCTCCCGCCGTTGTTCGCGAATATTCTCCACTTCAGCCTTCATCTCCTCAATCCTGCGCTTAAACAGCGTGAGGGTAAGGATAAGGCCGGTGGCCCCTATGACACAAAGCCCGATTACAATTACCGGAATCCAGGTTTCGTCGTCAAGACCCCACCCGGAAAGAAGCTCCGCGAAATCGGTGTAAAAGACCACGGGGAGAAATAGCGCAAGGCTTCCGATGATGCAGAGGGCGAAAAGAAACCACATCGTTGAAATCCTGCTTTCGCTGTCGGCGATTTTTCTGTCGGCAGTGTCAATCTCACCGCAGGTCTTTGCGTTTGCCGCCTCGTCCACCCCGGAGCACTTCAGAATGGAGTCAAAAGCCTCCTCCGCATTCCGGGCAAAGGCAGCCCGAAATTCGTCACGGTATTGCTGTAGCGGTTCGTGGATGTCGCTCATAGCGTTGTAGGTTTACAGGATTGCGCAGCGGGAGGAAACTTATTGGCTTGTGCGGGACGAAAGAAATCTATATTTCTAGAAGAATACTTGACGCGCTTTCTCCTTGGTTTCAGCTGACGCAGTGAACGGAATGCGGGTTGTGTAACCCTCCTTGGCGGCCACTATCATCTTAGCCGGCCAGTCGAAAATGTCCCTGTTCCACTGATAGACGGTGTCGTTGTAGAGCGAACGGGCAGCCGTGATTTCCTTCTGAAGATAGGAGTTCTGCTGCATAGCGTCGGCGATTGCAGCGTGAGCCTTCAGCTCAGGATAGGCTTCCACCTGCGGGAAAAGGCGTGTGAAAGCCTTGTCCAGATCGGCTGCGACGGTGTTGCGGTCAGCGTCCGGGCTTATTCCCCCGCGATAGGCCGCGATAGTCTTCTGAACATCCTTGTCCAGGTCGATGGCCTTTTCAAGCAGCGGGGCCACATTCTGGAGAATCTGCACCCTCTGCTCGAGGTAGTTGTCGATGGTGGAGGCGTCGGCCTGAATCTTCTGCTGAAGCTGCTGGAGATAGTTTTTAGCCTTCACTTTCACAAGGAGGAAAATCACCCCAGGGATGATGCCGCAGAGCCAGAGGAAAATCTCGAAAATCACGGAGCCGGCCCCGGTCTTGACCGGAATCTGTTTTTCAATCACATTGATGTCCCGTCCTTCAGGATTGGTCACGGGGTTCATCTCGTCAAGTTCATTTGCCATAGTGCTTGTATGTTTTAATGTTTATATTCAATGGTTTCGGGTCTATGTGCGCAGAGAAGTCCATCCTCACACGCGCATAATCTTACAAATATAACGAAAATTTTGATAAGTCGGGGAGAAGCCGTACTTTTGCGCGCCCAAAGTGCGGCTGAAGGAATATGGACCAAAAAGATTGACAAAGGAATGAACTGGAAACGCGTCTTAATAACAATAGCTCAGATTGCGGCGGTGACCGTCATCTCGCTGCTTTTTTCCAAAACGACGATATATGAACTGACCTCAATCCCGGCGATGAACAGCTCGATGTCGGGGATGGATTTCAAGATGTCGGATGTATATAATTCCGTCGTGAACCAGACCTCTGAGACCCTCAGGAGCAAAAATGTCGCGATTGTGAACATCGACGACTGCTCCCGGGAGGAAGTTGCCGAGGTCATACGCCTTCTGGACTCCTTCTCTCCCGCGGCTGTGGGCCTGGATGAAATCTATCCGAAGGAGAAAAAGCACGACGCCGAGCTCATTTCCGCCCTCCGCTCCTGCCGTAACCTGGTTCTGCCTCAGCGCATCCTGGGCTTTAAAAACCGCCCGGACTATGTCCACGAGGACAAATCCTACTTCTACGACGACTCGTTCGCCCATTACGGCATCCTGAACCTCGAAACCGCCGACCTTGACTGCCCCGTGAGGCGTTTCCGCCCGGTTTATACCCTCCGGGACTCAACCGAGGTCTACGGAATGGCTACGGAACTCGTCAGGATTGCAAGCCCGGAGGCCTTCGAGAACCTTATGAAAAAGGTCCGCAGCGGTGACGACACTCTTTTGGTAAGTTACCCCAACGTCTATTTCGAAACCGTCACGGGCGAGGAACTTCTGCATAAAAGGGACTCCATAGAGAAGAACTTCAGGGGAGCGGAACTCGCGGCCGCCCGGGACTCTCTTGCAGCACCGTTTGCAGGAAAAATCGTGCTTGTGGGCGAGCTCAACGACGGACACGACTTCCACCTCACCCCGATTGACATAACGATGCCGGGAGTGAAAATCCAGGCCTACACCGTGGAGACCATCCTCAGCGAGAAATTCCTCCGCGAGGCTACTGATGAGCAGAACTGGAAGATTGCGATTGTAATCTGCATAATTTTCCTCACCCTTAACTTCATAAGCGTCAATCACTTCCCGAATGTGGGCAAGGTCCTTCTGCGACTTCTTCAGATCGGTTGCCTGTTCCAATGCTACATCTTCGGAAGCATAATCTACTATTATAACGGGCTCTATGTGGACTTTATGCCGACCTTCACTATGATTGCCCTCGGATTCTTCTCCTACGACATCTGGGTGGGAGCCGTCGGCATTGTGCGGGGCATCATCAATTGGTTCAAGGGCCGTAAGGCAAGAAGGGAAAAGCGCCGCGCGAAATTTCTTGCCAAGCAGCGCCGTCTCAAGGAGAAATGGGAGGCCCAGGAGCGTAAGAGACGCGAGCGCAAGTCCAACACCGAGGCCGAATAAAAAGCGGTCTACTGCGTTCCTCATCCTAGCCCGAATCCCCTTTTGGCATATATTTCGCTGTAATAGGGGGATTTTGCGCAAATTTTTGCCGCAATTCAGTAGAAAGTCAGTTTAGTGTTTTAATTATAAAGATGAAAAAAAACTATGTAGCACCGGCCTTTGAGGTTTGGTGTGCCCTCGCCGAAGAGGGATTTGCGACCTCGATTGACGGGGCTAGCAACCAGAATTACAATTATCAGAAATATCAGTGGTCATCAGAAGAATAATGAAAAAGACATTCAGATTTGCCACTGCGGCTGCAGCAGCCATTCTGGCAGTTTCCTTTGCGAGCGTTTCCTGCTCAAAGGAAAACCTTGAAAACTCAGATTCAGATAAAACCGCCCCGTCCGGGGATAAGCTGACCTTCTCCGCCAGCTTCGTCCCGCCTACAAGGACCTCGATTACCGTTTATGACGAGGTGAATCTTGCAAAGGTCAAGTTCACTGCGGGAGACCGGATCTATCTTATGGCAGGTACGCAGACCAGCAAAGACGGTAGCTATGTCCTGCAATCCCCCAACACACAACTGGAGGAGAGTGATATCAACAGCGACGGTTCCGCTACATTCTCAATCGAATCGCCAAGCGATGTACACTCCACATATTGCTTCTTTACAGCCGACAATCAGAACTGCTGGGGAACATACAGCTTTTCCAACTATTCCGTGGAGGCCAGAACGCGCTCCGATGCCTACACCAGCATCAGCGCAGGAAGGGTCCCGCATCTTGCCATCGTGAAATGCGCATCAACCGACAGAACCATTTCCTTCCAGAATGTTCTCACCCTCATCCGCTACACCGTCACTGATGAAAACGTCAAGTATGTCGAGTTCTCCGGCAACGACAACGAAGGCATAATGGGAACAATCAAAATATTCTATGGCGATATGTCGGTCACCCCGATGGGCGGACAGGAAACCGTGCGCTCGTATGTCAGCGCTCCCGGAGAGGCCGGCTATATAGCTCTCTACCCGGGACTTACCCTCAGCAAGGGATTCACCATCAAGGCTTTCGACAAGGACGGCAAGACCCTTTTTGTCTGCCGCAGCGAGGAGGAGTTCAAGACCGAGCAGAATCTTCTCGTGGATTTCGGCACTCTGGATGACCACAAGGGCAAACTCTACGACTGGTGGCAGGCCGGCGGCGACATCGAGATTAACGGCCAAGTTTACAACAAGTCAAAATACGGCGAAGGCACTCTCGTGAAAAAAGGCGATGCCGTTTCAGCTCAGGAGGGAGTGTTCTTCCTTAACAACGGAGCTTCCGTCTCAGGCTCGGCTCTTGGGGTAAAAGGCACCGCAGTTTTCATCGGCAATAGCATTGACGGCTCACGCACAAAGGTTTCCATAGACGAGACTTGCCCGTTATATGGAGTCACAAAGGCAGTCTTCAAGAATCTTGAGATTGAAACCCCATCCTCCGCTGCAGCTTTTTCTCTTAGCGGCCAGGTGGACACCCTCCTTTTCGAAGGCTGCAAAATAAACCAGAAAAATGTTCTCTGGGATATGTCCGGCAAATTCACCGTCGAGCATTTCACGCTGAAAGACAGCGAGACAGTTCTTGACTCATCGGTCTCTGACGACAACGCCGCCCTCATCACGACCGGCAGCGCAACCGACGAGGCTACGCGCCTGAAGAACTACACCTTCTCGAACAATATTTTCTACGCCCAGAGCGCAAGAGAATACCATATAATCAAGTCTGACGGCCCGGATAGCGGTCTCACTCTTGACAAACTCACTCTTGACAACAACTCGTTCTACAACGTCTATTCGGGTAAATACGGCGACGCCTCTCCAAAGGCATTCGTTATGCTCGGCGTGCTTTACTCATCAGCCTCATTGAACTCCAATCTGGTTTACACAGGCTATGCGGTGAAAACAACCGATGTCCTTAACGATGACATCCCGACGGCATATCTCGCGGGGTTCTACCTTGACTCTGATGCGGGATTGAAGCTTTCAGCCGGCACCTCATCCGCCTGGTACGGCACCCTGGAGACCCTTGGCGGCGCAGGATTCCATCCGAGCGCAACCGAGGGTTCCGAGTGGGTTTATGTGCGAAGGAATATGACCCCTCTCACCGAGGACCCTTATTCTGCGATTGACCCTGCAACCGGGACATATACCCTGAAAGCAGATTACACCGGTTTTGGAGCGACAAGGTAATTTCTATCTTTCCTGTGGACACACAGTTTTTCGCGGCCCACAGCGCAATTAATTGAAAAACAAGTATATTTGCCAAAAATATCCTGCTTATGAAAAAGAATTTTTTGAAAATCAGTGCGGCGGCTCTTGTCGCGCTCTGCCTTGCCTCCGGGGTGTTTTCCTCCTGCAAAAAGGACAATCAGACCTCAGGGGAGAGCGAAGCGGTGATTGAGCAGAACGAGGCTCTTCCAACCTCCGACCAGCTCTCGGTCAAGTCCTCCGCAAAGGCGGTTGTGCTCGGAAGCGACCGCTCGGAGTTCAACGCTTCCATTATAAACCGTTTCAGCAACAAGGTGGACGCCATCTGCTCAGATGCTAGCGCATTCGTGTTCACGAGCGGCTACGCGATGAATTTCACTCAGAACGATGTCACGGCAATGCTGAAGGCATACGCCCGCGGGGCGACCTTCATTTTCCTCGACCCCGCGTTCGGGGATATGGTCCAGCTCAAAAAAATGATTTCCACCGCTACTTCTTCGCTTCTTGCCTCAGACAAGGATTTTGACATCGATGCCGCAGGGCATTTCTACGAGATGATGGACCGTGTCAGGGAAATGTCCACCCAGAAGCACTACAACAACGCAGAGAGCATCGCCTTCAGGGGCACTGACATCTATGTGGTATGCAGCCTTGAGGATATGGCCGACAACTCCTCCTCAAACACCTTCGGGTTCCATTCCGCGGGCGATAATGCGGGCGAGGACAAGTGCGCGGACAACGCATACGAGCCTTCAGAGTACGACCACGGCTGCTCCGCCGACCTTCTTGTGGGCTGGATGCAGAGCGGGGAGAGCGACTCTTCCAAGAGTCTGCTCGCATCCGCGCTCGGGAGCGAGGAGAGCGCCGCAATCGACAAATATATGACCGGCTACCGCGTCACGGTGCAGCACAGCGTGGGCCCGAGCCGAGCACTTGGCCGCACACTCCTCTACGAAATGGTTTACACCGTTTACAGCGCCTACGATTTCGACAAGAACACCGACTACTACTTCGTCCGTCTTGAGCCGAACTTCCACTGCAGCGCCCTCGGATGCCGCAACGGCGACCGCAACTGGGTCAGCGCCAACAAGGTGGTTGTATTCGACGACGGCTCCACGTCGGGTGAATACTGGTCCAGCAAGACCGACCTCTGGTATGGCCCGTATATGAGCAAATTCGACTACACACCTGTTCTGAGCCACGAAAACGGCAATCCGGTCAGCGGAGCGACTCTCCTTGCAGCCAGCCCCAAGACCGATGTCAGCGGCACCACAGGCTACAGCACAGGATTTTCCTACTCTCTTTCAGGAAATGTAGGTTTCAACGGTGAAGGCGTTTCAGGAGGAATCACGGGCGGAGTTTCATTCACCGAGAGCCACAGCCACAGCGAGAACAGCCTCAAGGTCTATCACAGCGAAAACGGCAGCGTGCCTAATTGGAGGATTGAAGGCATTGTGCCTCAGTGCCATATGGGATTCTTCAGCTACTACCACGACGAGGTTGCGACCTTCCAGAAAAACGACTGGCAGACAGAGTTCACCTGGATTGTTTCTGTGCCTAACCCGCAGACGGACAAGCCATATTATGTGATTGCTTCTGACATCACTGAAATCACCGAGCTCAACTACAACATCTATGACCTTGAGCTCAGGGTTCATCCGACTTCCGCAGCTATGATCCGCCTCTGCGAGCCTAACCGAAGCAAAGAGAACTTCACGATGATTTGCTCTGACGCTTCTCTGCAGGACAGAATTGAAAAGCAGTTCAAGCAGACTTGGCAGAACGAGTTCACCTACTATGCGCTCAACTCTGACGCCGCAATTGACGGGGCTAAGACTATGTTCGAAAAAGTGAAGGTGGCCGTGAAGGGTTATGCCGAGACTTTGAAGGAGTATGGCTTTACGGACTCTTACACATTCAAGCTCAGCAGGAATGACGGCACAGTTCTGTCAACCTTTATGCTCGACAACGGAGAAGTAAAATAAAGAGGCCGACTAAAAAGCGGTCTACCGCGTTGTTCTCCTCTCCCAAATCCTCACAACCGACAGGTTGCTCCGGTATTGGGTTCGTCGAGAGCCTTGTATCCCATCTTTTTATTCAACCTCTTTCCCACCGCACAAAAAAGGATGACTTTTTAGCCATCCTTTTGACTTTTTAGTCACCCTTTTTTATTTAACTTTAGAATCACAGTACCAACAACGAACAATATCTCCAGTGCAGCGGCGCAGGCGCGGCTGCACTTTTTCGTTGTTGCAGATGCACTTAGGGTTGGAGCAGTGAAGCGCCGGGTCCAGCAGGGGAGCCTCAGCGGAGGGCATCTGGTGCGCCGGATCGTTTTTCCACTCAAGCAGCTTGCAGATGAGCGCCATTCTGACGAACTTTCCGTTCTCCACCTGGCGGAAATAAGCCGCCCTCGGGTCAGCGTCCACCTCCGGCAGAATCTCGTTCACGCGTGGGAGCGGATGGAGCACGCACATATCCTTTTTTCCGAGCGCCATTCTCCTTGTGTCCAGAATGAAACTGTCCTTAACCCTGTCGAACTCGTCCTCGTCGAGGAAACGCTCCTTCTGGACCCTTGTCATATAGAGAACGTCCAGCTCCGGAAGAGCCTCGTCGAGGGAAGTGGTTTCTCTGTATTTTACTCCCATCTTATCGCAAACGTCCTGTTTGATGTAGTCCGGAAGACGGAGCTCCTGCGGGGCGATGAGAACGACATTTATCCCCTTGTAGCGTGAAAGCGCCTTTATGAGCGAGTGCACGGTGCGTCCGAAGCGGAGGTCGCCGCAGAAACCGATTGTGATTCCGTCAATTTCACCTCTTTCCCTCTTGATTGTGAGAAGGTCCGTAAGGGTCTGGGTAGGGTGGCTGTGGCTTCCGTCGCCGGCATTGATAATCGGCACTCCGGCCACTTCGGCTGCTACAAGCGGCGCTCCCTCAAGGCTGTGGCGCATCGCGATGATGTCGGCAAAGCAGCCCACAACCCTGACGGTGTCCTGAACGGTCTCTCCCTTTGACACCGAGGAGTTCTTCGCGTCGGAAAATCCGAGAACATTGCCGCCGAGTTCCATCATAGCGGCCGTGAAACTGAGCCTTGTGCGGGTGCTCGGCTCGTAGAAAAGCGTGGCGAGCTTGCGGTGAGCCATCACGCTCTGATATTTTTCCCTGTTTGCGATTATGTCCTCCGCAAGGGCTATTATTTCGTCGGTTTCCTCACGGGTGAGGTCCGTCGGGTCTATAAGATGTTTCATAAATTGCTGACAATTAAATTCTTATGAAATTTCGCACGTTCAGGCGCCGATAATCATTCAGTGGAATGCGCCTCCCCCTACAGGCTATCCCTGAATTCGAGGATTTTGCTTTTCCACTCCGGGGCTATGTAGCCTTCTTCGGCGGCAACTTCAACAAGGGCGTCGAGGTTGCTCAGGCTGTAGTTCACAGTGCCTGCGGCGGCGATTCTCTCCTTTCCCTTACGGATGCCGTAGGTGAAGATGCTGGCTATTCCAAGCACCTCGGCGCCCTCCTCGCGAAGAGCTTCCACAACATCCAGAACGCTTCCGCCCGTTGAGATAAGGTCCTCAATCACAACGACTTTCGTTCCTTTCTCCATCTTTCCCTCAATCCTGTTTCCTCTTCCGTGTCCCTTGGCCTCGCTGCGGACATATCCCATCGGGAGTCCGAGGATGGAGGCGGTGATGGCCGCGTGGGCGATTCCGGCTGTGGATGTGCCCATAAGCATCTCGCACTCAGGGTATTGCTTCATAACGACGGATGCAAGCCCGGTCTCTATTTTCTGCCTTACGGAAGGGGCTGAAAGAGTCAGACGGTTGTCACAGTAAATCGGGCTTTTGATGCCGCTGGCCCAGGTGAACGGCTCCTCCGGACGAAGGAAGACTGCTCCGATAGAAAGGAGCTGATGAGCGATTATTTTTTCCATATTGAGAGATATACTATTTTCAATTATTAACACTAATGAACAACGCAGCAGACCGCTTTTTATTCAAGATTGTTGCCCCCGAGAAAGTCTTTGAGGCATTTTTCGTATGCGGCGACAGGGTCTGGCGCGGCGGTGATCGGGCGGCCTACGACGATGTAGTCCGAGCCTATTTCACGGGCGCGGGCAGGGGTGGTGATGCGGGACTGGTCGTCCTTGCTGTCGGTTGAGAACCGAACGCCCGGAGTGACGGTGAGAAAGTCCCGTCCGCAGGCCTCTTTCACCATTCCGGCCTCAAGAGGGGAGCAGACAACCCCGTCCAGCCCTGCTGTGCGGGCATTGCGGGCATAGTGCACAATCACATCGTTAATCGGCTTTTCAATCAGCAGATCCTCCCTCATTTTCTCCTCGCTTGTGGAAGTGAGCTGGGTGACGGCGATAAGAAGCGGACGGGTGCCGTCGGGACGTGTGAGCCCTTCAAGGCCTGCACGCATCATATCAATTGTTCCTCCTGCGTGGACATTGCACATATCAACGTCAAGTCCGGAAAGCACCTTGCAGGCCTTGCGCACAGTGTTCGGGATGTCGTGAAGCTTGAGATCGAGAAAAATGCGGTGCCCCCTCGCGCGGATTTCCCTCACGATTGCGGGACCCTCGCTGTAGAAAAGTTCCATTCCAATCTTCACGAACGGTTTTCTTCCCTCCGGGAAAAGGTCAAGGAAGTCAAGCGTTTCTTTCCTGCTGCTGAAGTCGCAGGCTATGATTACATCTTTTGCCATATTGTTTATTTTTAGCTAGTATCCTAAATCTTGACGCAGCCGATTACCTCGCGAAGGCTCTTGATTCCGAGAGTCTGCATAACTCCGGGCAGAGCCTGGACAATCTCCGGGCAGGCGTAGGGGTTGCGGAGATTTTCCGCTCCGACCTGCACAGCGCTCGCTCCCGCCATCATCATCTCCACCACATCCTCTGCGCTCGAGACGCCGCCGCAGCCCATAACCGGCACCCTGCAGGCGTTGGAGACCTGATATACCATCCTAAGGGCCACAGGGAAAACCGCCCTTCCGGAAAATCCGCCCATCCCGTTCGCTACGACAGGACGGCGGCGACGGATGTCGATCCTCATTCCGAGAAGAGTGTTTATAAGCGTCAGACCGTCCGCTCCCGCATCCTCGCAGGCGCGTGCAATCTCCACAATGTCAGTCACATTCGGGCTCAGCTTAACGAAAACAGGTTTGCGGCAGACGCTCTTGACGGCCGCCGTAACCTCAGCCGCCGCCTTAGCGCTCGTTCCGAACGCCATCCCTCCGTTATGCACATTCGGGCAGGAAACATTGACTTCGATTATGTCCACCCCTGGGCACTCGTCGGCCTTCCGGCACGAACGCCTGTACTCTTCGACTGAAAAACCGCTAATGTTGGCAATCACGGCATTAGAAAAGACTTTCCTGAGCGCGGGAACTTTCTCCCCGACAAGGGCGTCAATCCCCGGGTTCTGAAGCCCCACCGAGTTTATCATTCCGCCCGGGCATTCGGCGATGCGGGGCGTCGGGTTGCCGAATCGCGGCTCCTCGGTCGTGCCCTTGAGCGAAATTCCTCCGAGAGCGTTGAGATCAAATTCCTCCGCGAGCTCTGTCCCGAAACCGAAGCATCCGCTTGCGGGGATGACGGGGTTGGGGAGCGAAACTCCGCAAAGGCTGACCGAGAGGTCCGCCTGCCCTGTGGCGTCCTTAGCGCCAACGGCCTTTAGGGAAGCCAAAGTGCCTTTTTTTGAAGATGATTCAGTTACCATACGATATCCTCCTTTTTGAAAACCGGACCGTCCTTGCAGACCCTTCGGGGGCCGTCTGTGGTGTGGCAGGTGCAGCCGTAGCAGAAACCCGCTCCGCAGCCCATTCTCTCCTCGAGACTTGCCTCTCCCGGGGTGGGAAGAGCCGTGCAGACCGCCTGCATCATCTTCAGAGGGCCGCAGGTGTAGAAATAGTCAAACTTAGGGGCGGCTTCGCGGATGGCGTCAGTGACAAAGCCCTTCACTCCGCGGCTCCCGTCCATAGTGGCAATAAGGGGAGTGACCCCAAGCGCCTTGTATTCATTTTCCAGAATTATGTCCTCGGCGGTGTTAAATCCAAGAGCCACGGTGACTTGCTTCCCCCTTGAGAGAAGTTCCCTGCAAAGGAGAAAAAGAGGCGCCGCCCCAAGACCTCCTCCCGCAAGAATAGCCTTCTCCCTGCACTTTTCCGGAGAAAATCCGTTCCCGAGGCCGGTGAGAAGTTCGAGAGTTTCGCCCGGAAGCATTCCCGACATTTTTGCCGTGCCCTCGCCGACGACTTTGTAAAGCAGCGTCAGGGAGTCCCCAGTGCAGTCGCAGACCGAAATCGGGCGGCGAAGGAAAAAGCCGTCAAGCGCTATGTCCACAAACTGCCCGCTGTGAAGGGCAAGAAGAGGCTTGGTCGGAGCGCATTCTCCCGCCACAAAGCCTGGCGCAGAGGAAGCCGCGGCGGGAACGAGCCGGAGCCGGTAAACATCCCGTGCCACCGCGTCGTTGCCGTCGATTCTGAAAAGTAATTTCTGCATAATTTATTCGTTACAGATTTTCTTGAAAAGAAGAGTCGTTGTAGACAATTTTGCCTCCCCTTAGAGTCAGGCGAACTTTGCCCCTCACTTTCCAGCCCTCAAACGGCGTGGAATGCCCCCTGGAGCGGAAACGGGAGGAGTCTATAGTGTATTCTTCATTAAGATCAATAATGCAAAGATCCGCCTGAGCCCCGACCTCGATGCGTCCGCCGCCAAGAGAGAAAATCCTCCGAGGAGACTCGCAGAGCGCGTTCAGAATGCACTCAAGCGGGACTTTTCCGCTCAGGACAAGTGAAGTGTAGAGCACAGGGAAAGCCGTCTCCAGACCCACGATTCCCATCGCGCTGCCCTCGAGTCCGCGGGATTTCTCCTCGGCGGAGTGCGGCGCGTGGTCGGTCGCAATGGCGTCAATGGTGCCGTCGAGCAGCCCTCCGATAAGGGCCTCGCGGTCGGAGGCGCTTCTAAGCGGCGGATTCATCTTGAACCGTCCCTCTTCCTGAAGATCGTCTTCACAGAGGGCGAGATAGTGCGGGCCGGTCTCGCAGGTGACCTTCACTCCGCGCCTTTTGGCCTCGCGGATAAGCTCCACGCTTTCAGCGCAGGAAATGTGGCAGACGTGATAGTGGCAACCCGTTTCCTCGCAAAGGACCAGATCCCTTGCAATCTGTCCCCATTCGCTTTCGGAGCAGATTCCACGGTGGCCGTGCGCGGCGGCATAGCGCCCGTCGTGAATATATCCGCCCCTAAGAAGGGAATTGTCCTCGCAGTGGGCGGCGATAATGAAATTTTCCTTTGCGGCGGCCTCCATCGCCTCCCGCATAATCTCCCTGTTCTGCACTCCGCTCCCGTCGTCGGAAAAAGCGACGACAGAGTCCTTCAGAGCGGCGAAATCGACGAGTTTCTCTCCCCGGCGCCCCTGAGTTATAGCCCCGTAGGGGAGAACATCCACAACGGCGTCCCTCTCGATAATTTCGGCCTCAGCGCGGAGGTGTTCGGGGGAGTCGGGCACGGGATTGAGGTTAGGCATTGCGCAGACGCAGGTATATCCCCCCGCAGCGGCAGCCTCGGAGCCCGAACGGATTGTTTCTTTGTAGGAGTAGCCCGGTTCGCGGAAATGAACGTGAAGGTCCGCAAAACCGTAGGAAACGAGACAGGAGGAAGCGTCGACAACGGAAACCGTTTCGTCCACCTGCAGATTTTCGCCAATCTCGCAGATGACACCGTTCCTAATAAGAATGTCGGGGTCAGAGCCCCGCCGAATAAGAATGTCGGAGCCGGAGCCCCGTTGCAGTATGTCCCGTTTCATCGGGATGCAAAGGTAACAAAAAATGACCATTTGCTGTGGTCATTTTCGTTTTTTTTGAAGATTTTTATTCGTAAGAGCGGAATGTTCCCAAGAGGCGGACTATTTCGTATTCCTTCATTTTAGTTTGCAATTAAGGCTAATAGTTGCTAACTTTAGAAACTTTTTCGGACTATATCTCATAGTCCATATAGGAAACCAAACACCACTGCGGAGTCGATATGATAACTAAAGAACAAGCCACAAATCTTCTTGAAAGCCCGGAAACCTTCAGGATAGAACGGACATCCTCCACCGGAAATATGGACAAATTCTGTGAGGCAATATGTGCGTTTTCCAATGACCTCCCGGACTCCCGGAAGAACGGCTATCTGTTTATAGGCGCAAATGATGACGGAACCTTGTCCGGGCTGAAAGTTGATGATGCCCTGCTGAAGAAAATAGCAGGGATTCGCTCTGACGGGAATATTCTTCCTCTTCCGGTAATGAGTGTGGATAAATTGGAGTTCCCTGACGGCGACCTGCTTGTCGCAGAAGTGTCACCGTCTCTAATACCACCGGTTAGATACCGAGGTCGTGTTTTTGTGAGAATAGGGCCTCGGCGCGACATAGCGAGTGAAGCCGAAGAACGGCTGCTGACGGAGCGCAGAACCGCTTATATGGCGACATTCGATGCCACGCCCTGCCTCGGTTCCACATTGGAAGATTTGGAACTTGACTATATCAGCAGCACATATCTGCCTTCAGTTGTAGCCCCGGATGTTCTCGTTGAAGACAAAAGGGATATCAAGGAACAATTGGCCTCCATACGCCTTTATGATAGGAAAAATGAATGTCCTACATACGCCGCCCTGATTCTGTTCGGAAAAAATCCGCGCTATTATATGCCCGGAGCCTATGTTCAATATGTCAGGTTTTCCGGCAAGGAAAAAGGCGGTGAGGTTCTGAACGAGAAACGTTTTCAGGGGCCGCTTTACAAGATGTTGCCTCAGCTGGAGTCTTTTGTCGAGAACGCAATCGTGACCCGGCGGCCTGTCCCTGTCAGTCTTTTCAGAGAGAAAACCCTCATCAACTATCCCTGCGATGCGCTGCGAGAGCTGATGATGAATGCCTGTATGCACCGTGACTACCAGTCAAATATGCCAATCAGGCTCTACCAGTTCGATGACCACGTGGAAATAATGAACGCCGGAGGTCTGTATGGCGAAGCCCGTCCAGAGAATTTTCCGACGGTGAATGACTATCGAAACCCTATCATCGCCGAAGCGATGAAGGAGATGAAATATGTCAATATGTTCAATCAGGGCGTTAAGCGTGTGCAGGATATGCTTTGTGAGAACGGCAATAACGCAGCAGAGTTTGACGTTTCAAAACTGACGGTATTTTGCGTCAATGTGCATTCTACTGAAAACGAGGCCGCGACAAGTTCCGGCGAAAGGGCCCGGAGTACCCGGAAAACTCCCGGGGAAATAAATGCGTTGGAAATAGTGGAACTAACTGATAGACAGAGACAAATCTTGGAGGCAATCAAAACAGGTGCGGTGAATGTCCCCAAAAATGTCCCCAAAAATGTCCCCAAAAATGTCCCCAAAAACATCCGTGTAAATATGACTAATCTGGCTACGTGGCTAAAGGTGTCAATTAAGACAATAAAAAGAGACCTTAATGCCTTGCAGGCAGCAGGACTTGTGCAACATATCGGACCAGCCAACGGCGGCTATTGGGAAATCATAGAGAAATAAAAGTAAAAATTATTTCTACCTTTGTCCGCGCTCACAACGAAAACGGTGAGCGCCACTTTAAAACTATGAACATCCTCATCATCAACGGAAGCCCGAAGGGCGACAATTCCATCACGCTGCAGACCTGCCTCTACATCGAAAAGCACCATCCTGAGCATCAGTACCGCGTTCTTAACGCCGGAAAGAAAATCCGCCAGTTCGAGAAGGACTTTACCCCTGCCACAGAGGCCCTGGAGTGGGCTGAGATTGTTCTTTTCTGCTACCCGGTCTATACCTTCCTCGTCCCTTCGCAGCTGCACAGGTTCATTGAACTGATGAAAGAGCACAGCTCGGAGCTGAGCCTTGAAGGCAAATGGGGGAGCCAGATAACCACCTCGAAACATTTTTACGACGTCACGGCGCACCGCTTCATCGAGGAAAACGCCCGTGACCTGGGCCTCAGGATGCTCCCCGGGCTCAGCGCCGATATGGAGGACCTTCTTTGCGAAAAGGGCAGGGGAGAGGCCCTTCAGTTCTTCGACTACCTTATGTTCCAAATTAACCCGTCGGCGGAGGATGCCCGGAAAATCAGCGAAAAGGTCGTTGCCGTCGTATCTGACATCGCTCCTGAGGACACCCGGCTGGAGAAGATGGTGAGGGAGTTCCGCGAGAAGATGCCTTGCAAAACTAAACTTATAAACATCCGCGAATACCCGTTCAAGGGCGGCTGCATCAGCTGTTTCCATTGCAGCGGCGAGGGCAAGTGCATCTACGCCGACGGCTTCGACACCTTCCTGCGCGAGGAAATCCAGACCTCGGACGCGATTGTCTATGCCTTCACCGTCCGCGACCATTCGATGGGCAGCCGCTTCAAGATGTACGACGACCGCCAGTTCTGCAACGGCCACCGCACCGTCACAATGGGAAGCCCTACGGGCTATATCGTCGCGGGGGACTACGCCTGTGAACCGAACCTTCAGATGGTAATCGAGGGTAGAGCGAATGTGGGCGGAAACTACCTCTGCGGAGTGGCAACGGAGGACGGAGCGCAGGACCCCGTTCACCGCACTATGGGCATCGGGGACCTTGCCCAGAGGCTCAGCTACGCCCTTTCCAAACAGCTGCGTCAGCCGGCGAACTTTTTCGGCGTGGGCGGAATGAAAATTTTCAGGGACCTGATTTATCAGATGCGCGGCCTTATGAGGGCTGACCACAAATTCTTCAAGAGCCACGGCCAGTACGATTTCCCGCAGAAAAAGTGGAAACAGTCCCTGCTGATGTACCTCGTGGGCTTGATGATGAACAGTCCCAAGATGAAAGCCAAAATGGGCGACAAGATGACCGAGGGGATGCTCAAACCCTACAAGGACGTCCTCGAGAAATAATCCCCGGACATAAGGAAGCCCTCCGCTGGCAAACTCAAAAGTCCGAAATCTGCTCTCCGCACTTGTATTTCTTGGAAAAAGTGCATACTTTTACGCCTGGAAACGAATTTTCCGGTGGTCAGGAAAACAGAACATTAGTAGAGCAGTTTTATGTACGGACTTCAGAAAGGCTTGTACTGCCCTGAAGATGAGCACGATGCGTGTGGCGTCGGGCTTGTCGTCAACATCAGCGGCAGCAAATATCACGACATCATCGAAAAAGGACTCACCGTCCTGGAGAATATGGCCCACAGAGGAGCCGAAGGCGGTGACCAGAAAACCGGAGACGGCGCCGGCATTATGGTGCAGATTCCCCACGAATTCATCCTTCTGAACGGAATCCCTGTGCCTGAAAAGGGGCGTTATGGCGTCGGAATGGTGTTCCTGCCCAAGGAAAAGGCGGACAACGAGAGGTTCCGGGAGATTATCGAGGAGTCCGTGGAGGCCCACTCGCTGGAGATTATGCACATAAGGGAGGTCCCTGTGAACAGCTCGATTCTTGGCGCCGACGCCCTCGCAACCGAGCCTGAGATACTCCAGATATTCATAACCGGCTGCGACGACCGTAAAGCCCTCGAAGACAAACTCTATCTGGTCCGAAAGAGCATAGAGAAAAAAGTCCTGAACTCTTCCATCGTGAACAAGGTCAACTGCTATGTAGCCAGCCTCTCCACAACCACGGTGGTTTACAAGGGAATGCTCTCCACAATGCAGTTGAGACAGTATTTTCCCGATCTCAGCAACAAATACTTCACGAGCGCAATCGCCCTTGTCCACTCGCGTTTTTCCACCAACACCTTCCCGACCTGGGCGCTCGCACAGCCGTTCAGAATGATAGGCCACAACGGCGAAATCAACACAATCCGCGGAAACCGTCTCTGGATAAAGACCCGCGAATCCGTCCTGAAGGTGCCTTCACTCGGGGAAATCAGCGAAAACGTGAGCCCCATAATCCAGCCCGGGATGAGCGACAGCGCCTCCTTCGACAATGTTCTCGAATTTTTTGTCCGCGCAGGGATGGACATCCCTCACTCGCTTTCGATGCTGATTCCGGAAAGCTACCGCGAGGGCAATCCCCTGGGACACAACCTCAAGAGTTTCTATGAATATCATTCCATATTTATGGAGCCGTGGGACGGCCCTGCAGCCATACTTTTCTCCGACGGACGCTACGCCGGAGGTATGCTGGACAGAAACGGACTGCGCCCTTGCCGGTATTTCATAACCAAGAGCGGACTCCTTGTTATGGCCTCTGAAACGGGCGTGTGCGACATTCCTGAAGCGGAAATCGCCTCCAAAGGCAGGCTGAAGCCGGGAAAAATCCTTATGGTGGACACGAAAAAAGGAAAAATCCTCGACAACGACACCCTCAAGGCCGCCCTCGCTGCGGAGCACCCATATTCCGACTGGCTCCACTCCGGAAGAATAATCCTCAAGAACATAAAGAGCGGAAGGAAAGTCCAGCACAGCATCGACGGGTATTCCCGCCTTCTGCACGCTTTCGGCTACGGACGGGAGGACATAGAGCGGATTATGGTGCCGATGGCCGTGTGCAGCGCGGAACCGGGCTACGCGATGGGCGACGACACGCCTCTTGCAGTGCTTTCCGACAAGCCCCAGCGCTTTTTCAACTATTTCCGTCAGAAATTCGCCCAGGTCACCAATCCGCCGATTGACTCAATCAGGGAGGCGGCCGTTATGTCGCTTTCGAGCTACATCGGCGCGGTGAAGGGCAACATCCTCAATCCGACCCCTGACCTGTGCAAGGTCGTGAAACTCTCGTCCCCGATTCTTACGAACGGAGAGATGGAGACCCTCCGCAACCTTCGCTACAAGGGCTTCAAGACCATAACCCTCCCGATGCTTTTCGAGGCTGCGGGGGGAACAGCGGCGATGGAGGCAGCCCTATCGAAACTTTGCAAAGACGCTGCAAAAGCGGTTGACGCAGGATATAACTACCTGATTATAAGCGACAAAGCAGTGGACGCGGAGCACGCTCCGATTCCGTCCCTTCTGGCCCTTTCCGCCGTTCACCACCACCTCATCCATTGCCGCAAGAGAGGCCAGACCGCAATAATCGTCGAGTCCGGAGAAGTGTGCGAAGTGATGCACGTGGCGCTTCTGGTGGGCTACGGAGCGAGCGGCGTGAACCCGTATATGGCTTTTGCGATTCTGGACAGGCTGGTCGAGGAGAAGGCCGTGCAGCTCGACTACCCTGCGGCCGAGGAGCATTATATCACCGCCGTGAACAAGGGAATGTTGAAGATTCTCTCCAAGATGGGAATTTCCACAATCCGCAGCTACAGGGGCGCGGCACTTTTCGAGTCTCTGGGGGTAAGTTCTTCGCTGCTTGAAAAATATATGGGCGGGGGAGTGTCCCAGATTGAGGGAATTACCATCGAGGATGTCGCCGGCGATGTCCTGAGGGCCCATTCCGCGGCCTTCTCAAAGCCTCTTGAGGACCTTTCCGACGGAGGCGCTACAGACCATCTGGAGGACTTCGGAAACTACGCCTACCGTAAAGACGGCGAGCGGCACTGCTGGAACCCCGAGATGGTGAAACTTCTCCAGAAGGCCGTCCGCGAAAAGGACTACGGGGCATTCCTTCAGTTCTGCGAGGCCGAGGAGAACAGGGACCATCCGATGAATCTTCGCGACCTTATGGAGATTGAAAGCGACAGGCCTTCCATCCCTCTTGAAGAGGTGGAGAGCGAAGCGGAGATTATGAAACGCTTTGTCGCGGAGGCCATTTCCTTCGGCGCAATCAGCCGCGAGGCGCACGAGACCATTGCCGTGGCGATGAACAGTTTCGGCGGCAAGAGCAACACCGGTGAGGGCGGAGAGTCGCCCGAGAGGAACTTCCCGCGCCCTGACGGAACGCTTGCCCGCAGCGCCGTAAAGCAGGTCGCTTCAGGCCGTTTCGGAGTGGACACCTACTACCTGGTCAATGCAGACGAAATCCAGATAAAGGTCGCCCAGGGCGCAAAACCGGGCGAGGGAGGCCAGCTGCCTGGCTTCAAGGTGGACGAGCTGATTGCCCGCACCCGCCACTCCATCCCCGGAATCACCCTGATTTCTCCTCCGCCCCACCACGACATCTATTCGATTGAGGACCTCGCGCAGCTCATTTTCGACCTCAAGAACGTGAATCCGAAGGCCCGCATAAGTGTAAAACTTGTCTCCGAAAGCGGAGTGGGGACCATCGCTGCGGGAGTTGCCAAAGCGAAGGCCGATGTGATTCTTCTCAGCGGCGCGGACGGTGGAACGGGTGCAAGCCCCGCGAGCAGCGTAAAGCACGCAGGAGGCCCTGCAGAGACCGGTCTGGCGCAGATTCAGCAGACTCTCGTTATGAACAATCTACGCGGCAAGGTGAGGCTCCAGGTGGACGGCGGACTCCGCTGCACAAGGGATGTGGTGTTTATGGCGCTGCTCGGCGCTGAGGAGTTCGGTTTCGGAACGGCGGTTATGGTCGCCGAAGGCTGCCTTGTCTGCCGCTGCTGCAACAAGAACACCTGCCCTGTAGGCATAGCAACGCAGAATCCCGAGCTTCGCAAGCGTTTCAAGGGCAAGCCTGAAGACATCGTCACATATTTCCGTTTCCTCGCCCGGAGCATCCGCACCCGCCTTGCCGAGATGGGCTACTCCAGCATCCAGGAAATCGTCGGAAGGGCGGATCTTCTTCGAAAGAGAACCTATCCCGAAGGCGCGAAGGCGAACGGGATTTCGCTCGACAGGGTGCTTTTCATCCCTGAAAGCTGCCGCGACAACGCCCGTGTGCAGACCTCCGAGCAGGATCACCGTCTTGACGGGGTCAAGGACAGAGAGCTTATGGAGGTTCTCCGCCCGGCCATCCAGTCAGCCCACAAGCTGAGCATAAGCGTTCCGGTAAAGAACACCGACCGCAGCGTGGGAGCGATGCTGAGCGGCGAGGTAACCGCCCTCTACGGCCAGAACGGCCTTCCTGACGGAACGATTTCAGTGGATTTCACAGGCTCCGCAGGCCAGAGTTTCGGCGCATTCCTCTGCAAGGGCCTTTCGTTCAAGCTTCTCGGAGACGCCAACGACTATATGGGCAAAGGCCTTTCCGGCGGCCGCATAATCGTGACCCCGTCACCGGAGTCCGATTTCAAGGCCGAAGAGAACATAATCGCCGGCAACACAGTGGGCTATGGCGCCACTGCGGGCGAGATGTACATCAACGGCGTGGTGGGGGAGAGGTTCTGCGTGAGAAACAGCGGCGCGGTTGCCGTTGTGGAGGGCGTTGGAGACCACGGCTGCGAATATATGACCGGCGGCCGTGTGGTGGTCCTGGGCAAGACAGGGCGCAATTTCGCTGCCGGAATGAGCGGCGGAATCGCCTACGTATGGAACCCGGAAGGGGATTTCGACTATTATTGCAATATGGATATGATAGAACTCAGCCTTCTTGAGACCGACGCCGACCGCGAAGAGCTCCGCTCGCTGATTGCCGCACACCGGAAATACACCGGCAGCACCCTCGCTGCGATGATGCTGGAAGACTGGGACCTCTACGCAAGGGAGTTCCTGAAAGTGACCCCGGTAGAGTACAAGAAGATAATCTCCTCGCTGTAATTCGCACTCATCGTAGCGCGGATTTTTCTAGCTCAAGCAGCAGTTTCTTGGCCTGGAGACCGCCGGCGAAACCTGTTAGGGAATTGTCCGAGCCTATGACGCGGTGGCAGGGAATGAAAATGGCGAGGGCGTTCGCGCCGATTGCCTGAGCGACTGCCCGCACTCCTTTTAGATTGTCCACACGGAGGGCAATCTCTTTGTAGGTCCGTGTTTGTTCGTACGGAATCTCCCGCAGGGCATCCCACACCCCCATCTGAAACGGTGTCCCCACCGGGCGAAGGGGAATGTCAAACGAGGTCCGGCTGCCGCCGAAATACTCGTCCAGCTCCGCCCGGGCCCGTTCAAGAGCAGGGGAGGACTCTTCAATGAACTCCGCCCCCAGCGCCCTCTCCAGACGCAGCAGGTTGCGTTCAGCGCAGGGCCGCCCGTCCCAGTCGCAAAGGCAGAGCTCCTCTCCCGCGGCCCCGAGAACAATCTCCCCGCAAGGGGAGGGATAATGCTGAATATAAACCGTTTGCATAGAGGTCAGAGTGATATGTCAGCGGATGAAATTCGTCATAACCCACTTCTCGCGCTCCGGCAGGCCGTAAGCCTCCTTCCCGAGGCGGATGCTCTTTACCAGAAAAGCCATATTCCGGCCCAGCTGCCGCATAGTCTGAAGCCCCTCTTCGTCCTTGGCCGCTTCCCCGGGCACTCTCCCGTGCACAATGTTCCAGTAATTGGAGGAAACGACCGGCATATTCGAGATGGTGAAATACTTGTTCAAAACGTCGAACGTGGCGGTTGTTCCGCCGCGACGCGCCACTGCAACTGCCGCCCCCACCTTCATACTCTTGTCAAACGGAGTGGAGTAGAAAAGCCTGTCAAGAAAAGAGACGAGCGTTCCGGCAGGGGAGGCGAAATAAACCGGAGAGCCGATGACGAGACCGTCAGCAGCCTCGAATTTGGGCGCCACCTCGTTGACAACATCGTCAATTACGCACCGCCCCGTCTTGGCGCATTTCCAGCAGCCGATGCACCCGTGAATGTCCATCTGTCCGACGTGGATCATCTCAGTCTCAATGCCCTCAGCCTCCAGCGTCCGGGCAACTTCCCTGAGGGCGATAGCTGTGTTGCCGTCGCTCTTCGGGCTTCCGTTGATAAGTAAAATCTTCATAATGTATCGGTAATTTTGCAAAAATTTACGTGTAACTCCTCAAACGGTCCTCTCCCGGAGCAGCGCAGACTTCATAATCATACCAAATCAATCTCAGAAAGTCCGCAAATGTAGTCAAAAAAAGTCTTATTTTTGCACGATAAAATAATATGGCTTAGGCAACGATATTACATAAATAATTATAATGAAACCGCATAATGTAACCAAAGATAAAGGATTAATGATCGAAACCGGCGTATACGAACAAATCATAAACCGACTGTTCAAGCAGAAACTTGACCAAGTTGACACCGACCGCTTCTACGTAGGAAAGAAACCCATATCGAAAGAAGATGCTGTTAATATTTTGACAAAATACTTGCAACACCTCATAGAAACGGCTTTTATAGATACTGCGGATGATGAAAAAGCCGGCAAGTACACCAATTTCATTAACTTGGTTATCAAAACGCTCGGTAGAGAATTTAACGTCGAAGACACTGAACTCGACCTTATTGACGCGCAGAAAAACATCTTGACGGCTGTGGTGGACCGCACCAACTGCGAATATCCAGACATCGAGCAGCATCTGAAATCTATCCTTCCCGTAACTTCGCTGAGCCATTGCGAATTGTTCTTTGGGGGCAGCAGCGCTGCAGATATGGCGAGTGAACTGAACCGGGAAATACTCTCTTCCGATGAGATATGCTGGGTAGTCTCGTTTATCAAAATAAGCGGCTTGAATCTACTTTGGAACAGCCTCAGAAAGTTTACCGGCGAGGGAAAGAGGCTGCGTATCATAACGACGACATACACCGGGGCAACCGATTATGACGCTATAGCCAAACTGGGCACACTGCCCA
>CAVAMP010000025.1:0-38328 GCA_963589825.1 Flexilinea sp.
GCCTTCACAGCGCCTTTGCGAGCGCGGAGCTTCTTTCCTGCTGCAGGTTTCTCCTCAACTGTCTCAGGCTCTTTCTCCTTCTCGATCTTCCTCTCGTTCAGACCCTCTTCGATGGCCTTGCAGAGCACGTCCATAATGTAGGCAATACTCTTGGCGGCATCGTCGTTTGCCGGAATCACATAATCAATCGGGGTAGGATCGCAACAAGTATCAACCATAGCGATAACCGGGATGTTAAGACGGTTAGCCTCTTTAACGGCGTTCATCTCTTTCTGAACATCTACCACGAGAAGTGCGGAAGGAAGGCGGCTGAGGTCCTTGATTGAACCGAGGTTCTTCTCAAGTTTTGCCCTCTGGCGCATTACCTGAAGACGCTCGCGCTTTGCAAGCGTGTCGAATGTACCATCTTCAATCATCTTGTCGATGGTGTTCATTTTCTTTACGGCCTTACGGATGGTCGGGAAGTTGGTAAGCATACCGCCTGCCCAGCGCTCTGTAACATAAGGCATATTGACTGAAGCGGCCTTCTCTGCAACGATGTCCTTCGCCTGTTTCTTTGTAGCGACGAAGAGGATCTTGCGGCCTGAGCGTGCAAGCTGTTTGAGCACGTCTGCAGCCTCGTCAATCTTTACTATACTTTTATGCAGGTCGATGATGTGGATTCCGTTCTTCTGGTCGAAAATGTAAGGGGCCATCTTAGGATTCCATTTTCTCGCCAAGTGTCCGAAGTGAACACCTGCATCAAGCAATTCCTGGAAATTAGATCTTGGCATTGTCTTAATAGTTTGTTTTGTTTAAACTTTCCTCATTCCGGTTTGCCTTTCCGGAGGAGGCTCTTTACTTTATCCGGGCAGTAGCGGCTGAGCCGGTCTCCCGAATTTCCGCAGTCAGGCAATCTGTTTCAGGCAGCCCGAAGGGATTCGCATCCCCGCTCGGAGTCCTGTGATTTGTAACCGGACTGTGCGTTTTTGTAAATCAGTGGATTAACGTTTGCTGAACTGGAAGCGTCTACGTGCACCGGGCTGACCAGGTTTCTTACGCTCAACCTCACGGGCGTCACGTGTAAGGAAGCCTGCAGACTTGAGGGTTGCGCGGTAAGCCTCTTTGTCGACCTCGCAAAGTGCGCGGGCGATTCCGAGACGTGCGGCCTCAGCCTGACCTTTGATTCCGCCGCCGTCAAGGTTGATCTTGACGTCGAACTGACCTTCGGTACCGGTTACAGCAAAAGGCTGATTGACGATGTAGCGGAGTGAATCCTCGCAGAAATAATCGTTGAGATCACGACCGTTGATGGTCACATTACCTTTTCCTGCTGAAACATAAACGCGAGCAACTGCTGATTTACGTCTTCCAAGGGCGTTAACTGCTTTCATTTACTCTGCTTAAATTTCGTTTAACTTAATTTCTTTAGGGTTCTGAGCCTGATGTGGATGCTCACTTCCCTCATAAAGATAGAGGTTGTTGATGATCTTGCTTCCGAGGCGGTTTTTAGGGAGCATTCCCTTCACTGCCATTCTCACAAGCTCGGTAGGCCTCTTCGCGAGGACTTCCTTAGGAGTGGAGAAGCGCTGTCCACCGGGCTGTCCGGTGTAGCGAACATACACTCTGTCAGTCATCTTCTTCCCGGTGAGCCTTACCTTGTCCGCATTGATCACGATGACGTTGTCACCGCAGTCGAGGTTCGGGGTGAAGGAAGGTTTGTTCTTTCCGCGGAGGATAAGAGCAACCCTGGAAGCAAGACGGCCGAGCACCAAGTCGGTAGCGTCAATCACGAACCACTCTTTGTTGATATCGCCAGCTTTGAGCGATACAGTTTTGTAACTCTGTGTGTCCATCTTGACTGTTAATGGTTAATACTTGTAATACAATACTTTAGTTGCGTCCCTATTCACATAGGGGCGACAAAGGTAGTAATTTTTTATATTTTAGCAAAATTAAATTGACAGGACGTGGAGGACATTTATCAGCTCCCGGTCAATCGGCTTGTCGATTTTGATTGCCTTGTTGAACGGAACGTAAACGATTTTGTCGTTTGAAATGCCCACCATCACGTTGCGCTGCCCGTCGTTGAGGGCGTCGATTGCGGCGACTCCCAGACGGCTCGCCAGGATCCTGTCGAACGCGCTCGGCGTGCCTCCCCTCTGGAGGTGTCCGAGAATGGTCACGCGGACGTCGTACTGAGGATATTCAGTCCTGATGCGCTCTGCATAGTGCATTGCGCCGCCGTCCTTCTTGCTCTCGGAAACGAGGACTATCGAACTGTTCTTGCTCTTGCGGAATCCGCGGCTGATGAACTGCTCCAGCTGGTCCACGTCGGTCTTGTCCTCAGGGATGATTGCGGCCTCGGCGCCGGATGCGATGGCGCTGTTCTGGGCGAGGAAGCCCGCGTCGCGTCCCATCACCTCGATGAAGAAGATGCGGTCGTGGGAGGTTGCGGTGTCACGGATTTTGTCCACGCACTCGACGATGGTGTTCAGAGCGGTGTCATATCCGATTGTGGAGTCGGTGCCGTAGAGGTCGTTGTCGATGGTGCCCGGAAGTCCGATGCACGGAACGTCGTGCTCCTGAGCGAAAATCTGCGCACCTGCGAGGGAGCCGTTACCTCCGATGACGACGAGGGCGTCGATGCCGGCGGCCTTCATATTGTCGTAGGCGATCTGCCTTCCCTCCGGGGTCATAAACGCCTCGGAACGCGCAGTCTTGAGGATGGTTCCGCCCCTCTGGATCGTGTTGCTGACGCTCTGTGAGGTGAATTCCTGTATCTCGTTGTTGATGAGGCCCTCATAGCCCCTGTAAATTCCCATTACTCTCCAGCCGTTGTAAATCGCCGCTCTTGTGACGGCCCTCACGGCTGCATTCATACCCGGAGCGTCTCCACCCGAAGTGAGAACTCCGATTGTGTTAATCTTTGCCATAATGTTATCAAAATGAGCCTCAATTACGCACAAATTTCGTGCAAAACAGAAGCGTCAAAAACAAAAAGGTCAGCGAATCGCTGACCTTTATATAAAGCAAAACGTGTAAAAATCGTATGAGTGGTGTGATTACGCGACGCAGGGGAGATTTTAACCGGAGCAACCTCTTGGTTGTGAGGATTAAAATCGAGCCTGCAACAAAGTAAGCGCGCCGCTCAGACGATTTTTACTGTACGCGTCCGCCGTAAGAACGGTCTTCAGTGTTGACACGGATCTTCTCGCCCTGGTTGATGAAGAGCGGAACCATAATCATCGCGCCGGTCTCGAGGGTGCACTCCTTCAGAGCTGAAGTGGAAGCGGTGTCGCCCTTCACTGCAGGCTCGGTGTAGGTCACCTCAAGCTCAACGTAGGTAGGGAGCTCGCAGGTGAGGCAGCGCTCGTCGTTGTCCTCTGCGAGGAACATCATCTCCACGTGCTGACCCTCTTTCATAAGGTCTGCGTTCTCGACGAGGTCGGTGTCGAGGTGAATCTGCTCGTAGGTCTCCTCGTGCATGAAGTTGAAACCGTCCTCATCCTTGTAGAGGAACTGGTATGGACGCCTCTCCACGTTGATGGTGTCAATCTTGACGCCGGCTGTGAACGTGTTCTCGAGGATACGACCGTTTTCGAGGTTGCGGAGTTTAGCCTTTACGAAAGCGGGGCCCTTGCCCGGCTTAACGTGCTGGAACCAAACAATTGAGCACGGCTTACCGTTGTACATAAGGTAGAGTCCGTTCTTGAAATCTGCTGTTGTTGCCATATTATGTATTGTTAAATTAAAATCAATTAAATCAAACCCATTTTCAAATTGCGATTTGGGGCGCGCAAAGATAGCACATTCTATTCATTCTTCAAAATCTCGCGTATCCTCGCCGCCGTCTCCTCCAACAACCACTTGGGAGTGGAAGAGGCTCCGCACACCCCGATTTTGTCGTCCGGGCGGAACCAGCCGTCCGAAATCTCGTCCACGCTGCTGATGTTGTAGGTGCGGATGTTCACGCTCTTGCAGAAATCGCAGAGCACCTTGCCGTTGGAGCTTGACTTTCCGGCCACAAAGACTATGACGTCGTGGCTGCGGGCGAATGCTCCGAGACGGGAGTGGCGCGTCGCAACCTGACGGCAGATGCTGTTGTGCACTTTGAGCCTGAGGCGCAGCCCCCTCACCCGTGCGAGCCTTGCGCAGACCTTCGCATATTCCTCGGGGCTCTTGGTGGTCTGGCTGAAAATTTCCGTCGGGGTGCTGGTGCGGATGGTCCCGTCAGAGATCTTTTCCTCCAGCATCTGAAGGTTCTCCACCACGATGGCCTCCCCGTCCGTCTGCCCCACGAGTCCGAGGACCTCGGCGTGGCCGATTTTGCCGAAAATCACGATCTGACCCTTGCCGGCCTTCTTGTGACGGAGATATGCCTCCCTGATTTTCTTCTGAAGCTGAAGCACGACCGGGCAGGTGCAGTCAATCACATTGAACCCTAGCGCGCGGACCTTTTCGTAGGTTGCGGGCGGTTCACCGTGGGCGCGGATAATCAGGTCCGCCCCCTCCCCCACCGGGGCCATATCATCCAAGTCATCCTTGTCGATGGTCACCATCCCGGACTTCTCGAGGGCGCTGAGCACCAGTTCGTTGTGAACCAGAGCTCCAAGCGAGAAGAGCTTGTGTCCGTCGCTGTGCTCAAGCCTTTCCTCGGCGATGTTCACCGCCCGGATGACTCCCGCACAGAAGCCCGAATTCTTATCTACATCGACTGTCGCTGCCATTGTATTTCTTCCTTTTGATTGTGCCGCGAGCGTCTAATCCTGCGAAACCGCGACGCCGAAGCGGCTGTGGAGAATCCCGATGACCCAGTCCATCTGCTGGGAAAGTGTCATCATGGAATTGTCCAGTTCGACTGCGTCAGGAGCTTTCGTAAGAGGGGAAACAGCCCGGGAGGAGTCGATGAAGTCACGCTGCCTGAGGTTTTCAAGAACCTCTCCGATGCTCACCTTCTCGCCTTTGGCCTCCATTTCCGCCGCTCTTCTCTGAGCCCTCACCACGGGGTCCGCAGTCATAAAAATCTTGAGTTCCGCATTGGGAAAAACCGTCGTGCCTATGTCCCTTCCGTCCATCACTATCCTTCCGCCGCGGCCTATCTCGCGAAGACGCCGGTTGACATAGTCGCGAACCTCTGGCACTGCGGAAATCGGGCTGACCTTCCCCGAAACCCTGAGACTGCGGATTTTATGCTCGACGCAGTCCCCGCCGATGTAGGTTTTGCTTCCCCGGCCCTTGTCCTCGAAATGGATGTCAAGATCACGGAGCACGTTTGTGAGCGCAGGGACATCAATCCTGTTTTCGGAGTCTATGAGTTTGTGGTCCAGCGCATAAAGGGTCACGGCCCTGTAGAGGGCACCCGAGTCGAGATAATGGAAACCGAGCTCCTCCGCGATGAGTTTCGCGAAAGAGCTTTTGCCCGTTGACGAGTAGCCGTCGATGGCAATTGTTATGTCGGGGATATTTCCTGCGGTTTTCATACGACGTTCCCAAATTGGACGGCAAAATTAAGAATATGATTAAATTTTTGCAAAAAATATGCGATATTTGCGCGGAAATAACATATAGATTATGAAAGTTCTTGTGATAGATGACGAGCGCTTCGTACGCAACTCAATGATTGAAATCCTCGAAGACGAGGGACACACAGTGGAGACTGCCGAAGACGGCGCTCAGGGAGTGGAGATGGCGGACAAAGAGAAATACGACGTCATTTTCTGCGATGTGAAGATGCCGAACCTTTCCGGGGAGGAAGTGCTTGACACTCTGAGAGAAAAGGGCATAGAAACCCCAGTGATTATGCTTTCCGGGCACGGAGACATCGAAACGGCTGTCGAGTGCATCAAGAAGGGAGCGTTCGACTTCCTCCCGAAACCGCCGGACCTTAACCGCATTATCGTCTCGCTCAAGAACGCCACCGAGCACTCCAATCTCGTTCAGGAGACCAAGGTTCTGAAGAAGAAGGTCTACGGGCAGGAGATGATCGGAGAGTCAGAGGGGATGAAGAAGGTGAAGGATATGATTGAGAAAGTGGCTCCGACCGACGCCCGCGTGCTCATCCAGGGCAGCAACGGAACGGGCAAGGAGCTTGTGGCGAGGGCGCTTCATCAGAAGAGTCTCCGCAGCCAGATGCCATATATAGAGGTGAACTGCGCGGCCATCCCGTCGGAGCTCATCGAGAGCGAACTTTTCGGCCACGAGAAAGGCTCATTCACTTCCGCCGTGAAGCAGCACAAGGGCAAGTTCGAGCAGGCTGACGGAGGCACTCTCTTCCTCGACGAGATCGGCGATATGTCCCTCTCCGCACAGGCGAAGGTGCTCCGCGTGCTTCAGGAGAAAAAGCTCTCCAGGGTGGGTTCCGACAAGGACATCACCGTGGATGTGAGGGTGATTGCCGCAACGAACAAGAACCTCAGGGAGGAAATCGCCAAGGGGAATTTCCGAGAGGACCTCTACCACCGTCTCAGCGTCATCGTGATCAACGTTCCGTCACTGGACGAGCGCAAGAGCGACATTCCGCTTTTGGTGGACTATTTCATCAAGCAGATAAGCAGCGAGTCCGGCAAGAGTCCGCGCCCAATCACCCAGGAGGCGATTGATCTTCTGGTGGAGCGCAGCTGGACGGGCAACATCAGGGAGCTCCGCAATGTGGTGGAGAGGCTGCTGATTCTCGCCGGCGCGACTATTACGGCCGACGACGTGCGCGCTTACGCACTGTAAAAGAGGCCTCTTTTGCTCCACGCTGAGAGCCAAGTAATAAGTGAGGGGGTGACTCATACTTTGAGTCATCCCCTTTACCAAATATATTACACTAAAAAAAAGTATTATTCCTGCGGAGAATATTTGCGGTGGATGTTGAACTCTGTGCCGCCCTTCGTGCCTTTTACGTTCACGATGGTGATTGAGCCGTCGGCAGGGTTGAAATAGCCTGTGCCGGTCTGGCTGAGGTAGCCGTTGGACTTGTACCAGCTGAGGCCGCTTGCCTCGGAGGCGCAAGGCACCGAGTGGACTATGTTCACGACTTTGCAGCCTGCGAACTCGCCGTCTGCGACTTCCTCGGAGGTGAGCTGCAGGATGATAGCAAGGTAGAAGTAATTTGCAACCTTCTTGCTGTCCACATAGCCTCCCAGCGCGAGGAGAGAGTCATCTGTGTATTTGTCGAAGTAGTTCTTGAGCACCCACGGGTCGGTTCCGTTGTAGAAAACTGAAGGCGCGGTGTTGGCCTCATATTCCGCCCTTGAGCAGATGGCGACTCCCTTGACTTCCCTTTCGGTGCAGGCAGGGGTGAACGAGGTGGAGTGGTGCGTGTCGTCGCTGAAGAAGGTTATGTCGTAGAGAACCGAGGTGTCGATGCCGTCAGTCGGAGCCTTCACAGTGACCGCAATCTCGGCCGTCTTTCCCTTGGTGTCGCTCACAGAAACGGTTGTAGTGCCCTCCGCAACGCCGGTGATGGAAATTACATTGTCAGCGTATGAGGCTGTAGCCACGGCGGAATTGGCGGATGAAACCGTGCAGGCGCCGTTGCTGTACTCAACTGCCACGGCCTTTGTCTGGCCCACTTTTATCGACACGGCCTCAGAAGCGAGAACTATGTCGGTCATCGGGGAATAAACCCTGTTCCAATTGAAATCATAGCCCCAGCCAAGGTGACCCTTGCAGTCCTTGATTGTCACCGAACCGTCGGCCGGGTTGTACCAGCCCGTTCCCGGAGTCTGGGTGTAGCCGTCCCAACTGAGATCCGCACTGATGCAGGAGGAGAGGATTTCCACAACCTTGCAGCCGGCGTGGTCAGGGTCGTCAGCGCTGAGGATGCGGGCGGCGATTGAGGTGTAGCCGTACTCGTACTTGTTCTTTTCCACATAGCCGTAGAGCAGGAAGACGTTAGGGTCTTCGACTGTGGCGAAGTAGTCCTTGATTGTGGCGTCGGTGAAAACCGCAGCGTGGTTGTTTCCTGAGTCGAAGTCGGCTTTTGAAACCACGCAGGTATTCTCCTTCAGAGTGTTGCCGTCAAGGTCGAGAACATTGTAGAAATATTCGGTGTTGAGAGCGAGAGAAGTAACAGGGTCGGAAAGGGCGAATGAGGCTTCGGCAATCTCGCCGCGAACAGCCTTCAGGGCCTCCTCAACCGCAAACTCGTAGGTGCCCTTGTCGGTGGTGAGCTTGACCGTACCCTTGTATGAGCCGGGAGCGACCAGGGCATAGACTTCAACCGGAGCCGCGCCGAGAGGAGCCGCTTCAGCAAGGCTTACCGTAACGCTCTTTCCTTCAATGCCGTTAACCGCGAGAGTCGCGTCAAGCGAAGGGTCAATCAGCTGAAGGTCAACGTTGAATTTGCCCGCAAGCGGGTTCTCGGACTCGAATGTGAGAGCCTTGAGGCTTTCGCTTTCGGCCTTGGATGAGCTGATGTTGAATTTAAGTGCGCTTCCAAGCGGAAGAAGCTTAATCGAGCCTGAAGAAGAGGCCTCCGGGGCCGCCACAAGAGGCATTGAAGAGTTGAAGGGCTCCCCGCCGAGAGTCTGGGCGGAAGGAATCTCAAAGGCTGCGACTCCTTCTGAGACAGCGGCATCGGACGGGTAGAACGCGCAGACGACGTCGGTTTTCTCAAGTTCCTGCGCTGTTTTTACCGTGATGCTCTTTACCGGGTCCTTCACTGCGACAGAGGCAACCGCAGTCTTTTCAAGCACAGGGATATATACCCCTATTTTGTCGCCTTCGGCAAAAGCCTTTGAGAGTTTCTCGCCGCTGAGGGCGAAAGTGTAGCTGAACTCCGTCTCTTCCTTCTCCTGAGGTTTGGGGTCGGTCTTGGGGTTCTCAAGAGGCTTCTCGCAGGAAGCCGCAAGAAGAGCGGCCCCTGCAAAAAGCGCGAAAAACTTTCCATTCATTCTCATATTCAGTAAGTTATAAGTTCAGTGTCTATTTTTCCCTTCCTTATTTTGAAGGAGTGTATTTGCGGTTAAGGTTGAATTTCCAGGTAAGGCTATTTCCCCAGTAGAGTCCGCCTTCGCAGTCCTTGAGGGTGATGCTGCCGTCCGAAGGGTCATACCAGGCTGTACCGGGGCGGGAATAGTATTTTCCGTCTTCCCAGCCGAGCTGGCCTGAGATTGCTGAAGCGAGCACGGTCACTATCTTGCAGCCTGCGTGTGCGGAGTCGTCATTTGTCGTGACCTGAATGGCAACGGCAGAGTAGCCTGTGTCAGGAGCGGTGCCGTCCGCGATATATCCTCCGAGGAAGATTACATCCTCGTCAGGGGAGAATGTGTTGATGTATTCATTGATTGCGTCCCCGTTGTAGCCCTTGGCGTTGTCTGCGCCGTTGCGGATGTCAAGCACAGAAGCGATGCAGGTTCCGGTCACTTTCGATGTCAGAGTCGGTTCCCACTGATTCCATCCGCCTGAATTGTAGGAGTAACCCTTCTCGTTGCTGAAGACCTCGATGTCGTAGGTGATGTCGGTCGGGATGGAGTTCTTGCCGCTCTTGGTGACTTTCACCTGGAGGGGCTTCGCCTGCTTTGCAGCATCGCGGATGGTGATGATTGTGGAACCTGCAGCAACGCCGGAAACTGTGATTGTGTTGCCTTCGATGCTTGCAGTGGCAGTCGCGGCGTCAGCTGAGACTGCGGTGTAGCCGCCGTTGCCCGAGGTGATTTCCACGGTTGCGGTTTCGCCCTGTTTCACGTCGACTGAAGACGAGGCGAGTGTGAGGGCGACGGTTTCGCCCTTCTTTCCGCCATCAGAGGAGCCTGAAGTGCCGTTGTCGTCCTTCTGGCAGGAAGAAAAAAGTGTGAGTGAGGCTGCGGATGCGACAAGAGCAGCCAGAGTAAATGCAAATTTTCTCATAATTGAGTGTTAATTAATGGGTTATGATTGTTTTTGAAATTTTCGATATTACGCCCGCAGGGCTGAAGAATTATGCTTCTCAATGCGCTTCCCCGGGCCTATTGCTGCGGGAGCCTTTCTTTCTGGTAAACCCTCACATAGTCAATAAGATACTCAGCAGGGAAGAGGCTGTTGTCGATGGTGCCGCCGTTGTTGCCTCCGATGGCGAGGTTGAGCCAGAGATAGTGTCCGAAGCCCTCGGTGTTGTAGCGGTAGGGGTTTTCATAGTTCCCGCCCACTCCCTTGTTGAAGGTCTCGGCGACTGAAACCTCGTTCAGGAGGTCATCGTCAAGATAGATCCGGATCCAGTCGTAGTCCCATTCGAGCACCCAGGTGTGGAATTCGTTCCTCCAGTTCGCGTTTTTTCCCTCGAACTTCGACATTGGATGGCTGGATGACCTCCAGGTCGGAGAGTAGTTCTGGGTGCCGCCGAAAGCCACGTTCGCAAGGATTTTCTCGCGGTAGTACTCCATTATGTCCAGCTCTCCGTTCTGCGGCCAGGAGTAGGTGTTGCCCACCTGCCAGATTGCAGGCCACATTCCGCCGCCGGTAGGGATTTTCGCCCTCACCTCGACGCGGCCGTAACAATAGACGAACGATTTTCTGGTCGTGAGCGAAGCCGAGGTGTAGCTGTGGGTCTTGCCGTCGCTGCCGAGGTGGTCCTTTCTTGCCACAATGTGAAGATATCCGCCCTTAGTGAAGGAATTTTCAGCGCTCTTGGAGTAGAACTGGTCCTCGTTGTTGCGGATTTTTGAGCCTTCCTCGTAGGTCCAGACCTTCGAAAGGTCCTCTCCGTCCTCGTTGAATTCTGCGGAGAAAACGAGTTTATACTCGCCCTGAGTGTCGGGAGCAGGGGCGGAAACCGTGAGTTCATCGCTCCAGAGGTAGCCCCCTCCGAAATCCGCGAAGCCCTGAAACGAGTAGGTGGTGTATTTTTCTATGTTCCTGATGGTGCAGGTAAGGTCCTCGCCCTCCATAAGAACGTAGGTAGGGTCATCCTTTGAGGATGTCTTTTTCCAGGTTATTCCCTTCATCGCGGGAACTCCCGGCATATTGAGGCACAGACGCACATTTATTTCGCTGTCCGTTCTCTGGACGAGTTCCACCTCGACAGCCTTTCCGGTCTTTGCGGAAAGAGGGTCGCTGCAGACGGCGCTCTCATTCCCGGCTACATCGGCGTATGCCATAATAAGGTAGGTTTCGCCACGGGTGAGGCCGCTGAAAGTCACGGTGTGGGTGCCGCGGGGGTCGCCCTCAATCATCTCGGTCTTGCTTTCTCCGCTCCCAGCTCCTGTGCATTGGAGGTAGGCGAAATTCACATCGGCCTTGCTTTCAATGGTTGCGCTGACCGAAATCGCCTTCTCTGAAACGGAAACGAGTTCGAGGGAAATTGAAGTGTCTGAAGAGCCGTTATCGGCCTTGAGGCTGCCGTTGCAGGCGGAAAGAGCCGCCGCAAGAAGCGACAGGCCAAGAAAAAATTTCATTTTTGCTGAGTTCATCGTCGTTAATTATGGGTTAATTCTCTGAAGCGCTTCCGTGAGCTCGTTGGCAGTCCCGGCACAGGCTTCAGACAACATTGCAAAGATATGCCGGGCCAGCCTAAAAGAAGTTTAATTATTTCCAAAAGTGGTCGAAAGAAACATAAGAAGAAGCGGCAGAGAGAGATAGGGCCCCTTTATGCCTCAGAGGCGCATTCGGCCCCGGCGGAATAATCAATCGGAGAAACCCCGAACTTTTTCTTGAAAAGGGTCGAGAAATACTTCGGATCATTGAAACCCACGCTGTAGGCCAGTTCGCTGATGCGGATTTTCCCTCCGCTGCGGCGGATAAGGGAGGCGGCCGAGCGGAGCCTCAGGTCGTTCACGAAAGATGAAGGGGTCATCCCCGTGAGGCTCTTGAGCTTCTGGGCCATCGAAGAGCGGGACATATTCATCGCCGAGTTGAAATCCGCGAGGCTGAAATCGAAGTCGCCGATGTGCTCATTCACATAGTCCACGGCCTTCTGGAGGAACTTTTCATCAAGGGAGGTGTAGTGAAGCTCCGCAGGGGCGAATTCCTTCTGGCGGCGGTAGTCGGCCCCCGTGCGCTCCACCCTTCGGAGCTGCCCCGCAATCACGGCGTCGAGCACCTTGAGGTCGAACGGTTTCGTGAGATAGGCGTCCGCCCCCACCTCGTAACCGGCGATTTTGTCGGCCGAGGTCTGCTTCGCCGTGAGAAGGATAACCGGAATATGGCACCACTCAAGGGTATTTTTCACCCTCGCGCAGAAATCATATCCGTTCATCCCGGGCATCATAATGTCCGAAAGGATTATGTCGAAGACCTCGCCCTTTTCCAGAAGCGGAAGAGCCTCGTCGGCGGAAAGGGCCTCCCGGACGCTGTAATCCTTCGAGAGATGGCCGCTGATTATCTGCAGAAGGTCCCTGTTGTCCTCAACGACGAGCACTTGGGGTTTTTCCGAAGAAGCCTGGACCGCAGGAGGCTCCACAGCGGCGCCTGCCGTTGTCCCGTCCGGCTCCGCAGGGCTCTCCTGCGGCTTTTCAAGAGTAAGATCCTCCTTCTCTGAAAGGGCGTAGGAGTCCGCCCCGAGAGGGAGAACCACCGTAAATGTCGTTCCCTCTCCCTTGCGGCTTTCAACCGTAATGCTTCCGTGGTGAAGGTCCACGAGATTTTTAACCAGAGAGAGCCCGATGCCCGTTCCGATGGTCTTATGGCGGCGGTAATCCCCGTCATAGAACCTCTGGAAAAGGTTTTTCATCTGCTCTTCGCTCATTCCCTCCCCGTTGTCGGAGACCTTGAGAATAACACTTCTTCCGGAGATGTCCTTCGCTGCGCTCACCTTCACCTCCCCGCCCTCACGGCCATATTTCGCGGCATTGGAAAGCAGGTTGTAGAGGATTTTGTCGAGTTTGTCCGAGTCGAACCAGCCGCGGATGGGTTCCTCCCCCTCCTGAGTGAAGGAATAGGTGATTTTCCGCTGGTCCGCAAGGGGCTGGAAAGCCACCACGCAGTTGCCTATGAAGGCGCTCAAATCCCCCTCGGAGACCTTCAGACGGAGGTTTCCCGACTCAGCCTTGCGGAACTCCAGAATCTGCTGGATGAGCCTCATAAGCCTCATCGCGTTCTCGGTGATGAAGTTGTACTGCTTTTTCGACGGATCTTCCATGCGGAGCTCCTCCACGGCCGCGATTATAATCGTGAGCGGAGTCATCAGCTCGTGGGTTATGTTGGTGAAGAACTGGAGTTTTGTGTGGCTCAGTTCCTCGGATTTCTTGCGGTTGATTTCGGCAAGTTCGAGTTTTTTCTGCATCTGAATACGGTTGAGGCTGAGTTTCAGGAAGAAAAAGACCAGAGCGAGGAAGACTAGGACATACAGGCTCCACGCCCACCAGGTCGCCCACGGAGCCGGGCTGACCCTTACTTCGATGCTCCTCGGGCGTGTCCATCCGCTGTCGGTGCCGGCGGCGCGGACGAGGAAATGATAGGTCCCGGGGCGGAGATTATTGTAGTAGGCTGTGCGGTGAAGGGCGTCGACGGTCACCCAGTCAGGGTCGTAGCCGTCAAGCTTGTAGGAATATATGGCCGACTCGGCGTTCCGGAAGTCAAGCAGAGAAAATTCGATGGTGAAGTTGTTGCTTTTGTGCCCGAGATGAAACCCGGAGGCCCTGTCTATCGCGCTCGCGGTGATGCGGCTGCGCTCCTTGCGTGGAAGTTCCCGGATGGAGCGGTCGAAAACCTTGAAGTCCGTGATGGTCACCTCGGCATCCGCGCCTTCGGAAGGAAGGTCCATGAGCGGAATGTACTGAAGGCCGTGGGCTGAGCCGAGAATCACCGTGCCGTCGGGGCGGCGGAGAGCGGTGTTGCGAGGGAAACACCAGTCCAGAAGACCGTCATTTTCAGAGTAGATGTGAACCTCGCCGCAACGCCCACGCCTGTCGGGACGGGTCTGCATAAGGCCCTTGTTCGTGGCGAGAAAAAGGCTTCCGCGACGGTCCTCCCAGATGTTGCTCACGACAGTTCCGCGGGAAAGGAACGGGTCGTCCTCGCGGGCTGGAGAAAAGGCCGAGGAGTCTTCCCCGGCGACCAGAAGGCCGCATTCGGTGCCGGCCCAGACCCTTGAGGAGGAATCGGCGAAAAGGCAGAGCGCCCCGTCGGTGAGGAAGGTGTCAATCCGTGAGATTGTCCAGCCCTCTTCGCCCTCGCCCAGGCGGTAAACCCCGTCATTGGCGGTTGCAATCCAGACCCTGCCACGGGAGTCGGAGGTTATGTCGCAGATTTCGCACTCCCGGGGAACAGTTTCTCCCGGAGCTGCAAGTTCCCCGAGAGGAATGAACCCCTCGCCTTCGAGCCTTCCCGCCCCCGCCCTTGTGCCGACCCATAGCCTGCCGGAGCGGTCGCAGTAGAACCTTGTTATGAACGGGTCGCTGAAGCCCCGGATGTCAAGGGGCCGCGGTGCCGAGGCCCCCTTCGCCTCCCAGATGCCGCGCTCGGTGCCGAGCAGCACCCTTCCGTCCGGAAGCTCGAAGAAATCCTGGATGTAGTCCACATCGAAGTGTGTAAACTTCCCTGTGGCGGGGCAGTAGTTGAAAAGGCCGTGGCCCGCGATGCAGAGCCGGAGGAACCCCTGCGGCGAAAGGGAGAGAGCCCTCACGGCACCGGTTCCGTATTTTTTCCTTATTCCCTCGAGAGGGTCGGAGGTGATGGGGCGCGGACGGGTGGAAGTGAAGAACACCCCGCCTCCCATAGAGCCGAGCCACATTGTGTTGTCGCGGGTGGAGATTATGGAGTTTATCTCGTTGAACGGGAGGCTGCCGTCGGTGGGAGAAAAGTTGGAAAAGCGGGCCCCGGAGTCGGAAAAGCCGCTGCCGGTCAGAACGCTCAGTCCGCTTCGGCTGCCAACCCACAGGTCTCCGTTTTCTGGGTTCTGGGCAAGGGTGTAGATTATGTCGTCGAGAATGGAGCGGGGATCGGAGGAAGAGGCCTTCCAGCGCAAGAGTTCGGGCGAGGATGTGTCGCTGTAGGGGTTCAGGAGGCGTACAAGCCCGCTTCCCCAGGTGCCGATCCAAAGGCGGCCCTCACTGTCGAAAAGGAGCGTGTGCGGGGAGCGGAGCTCGGGGGTGGAGCAGTAGCGGAAAGCGCGGCGCGCCCTTATGTCGTAGCGGATGAGTCCGTTGTTCCAGGTGCCGATCCAAAGGTAGCCCGCGTCGTCAAGGGCGAGAGCCTTCATATCCGTGGGGTCTATTCCCCAGGACTCCTCGGTGCAGTATTCAAACCCTGAGGAGGCGTCCCGGCGGACAAAAAGTCCCCTGTTGGTTGCCACCCACACCGTCCCGTCCGGGGCTGGGGCGATGGCTTCGATGTGGCTGCTGCAAAGGATGGGGGTCTCGATTTTTGATACTACCCCGGTGGATTTGTCAAGGGAATAGAGTCCGTTGTTTGTCCCTATCCAGAGCGTGTGGGAAGGGTCTTCGCGGACCATATTCACCGAAGGGGAAAGCACCTGGCGGAGGGTGGAACGGTCCATCTTGATGGAGAGGAAATCATAGCCGTCGTAGCGCAGAAGGCCGTTGTAGGTCGAGATCCAAAGATAACCGTCCGAATCCTGGAAAAGTTTGCGCACCTCCACCGAAGGAAGCGGCGAAATGGACGAAATGTTCTGAAACGACAATTGCTGCGCAGAGATTTTCCCTGCACAGCAAATTGTTGCCACAAATATAAGTACACACAACTTACGCATAAGCATCATTTTTCAGGAGCGGTGTCGGCATCTTTGCTCCAGTATGGGTTTTGGTACAGCGGGGAGGTGTCCTTGTCACGGCCGTCGGCGCTTGTGAGGAGGAACTCCTTCGCGTTTATAGGGCTCAGGTAGTAGGCCATCTTCCATCCCAGGCCATTGTAGCCCTGCTGGCGGGAGGTGAGTTGATAGGGACGGAGCCATTCGCTCGCGCTTCGGGGGGAGACATTGCTCGTGGAGGAGCCGTCGCTCTTTAGGGCAATTCCCGCGTCGGAGTAGATTTTCTGCATCCCTGCGGACCAGATGTGCACTCCCTCGGGGTTGAATGGAGCGGTGATGAGCTGGTCAAGAGCCCTCCAGCGCACAAGGTCCATCCATCGGAGGCCTTCGCTGCTGAATTCGTTCCGTCTCTCGCGGCGGATGTTGTAGAGAAGAGGGTCGATGAGTTTTCCTGCCGTGTAGGCTCCCCAGTCGCCTTCGGCTTCCTTGCCCATCACCGTTGCAGCGACTGTTGCCGAATAGTCCTCGCTGACGCAGGCTCTTTTTCTGAGCGCCTTCCAGTAGCCGTCGGCCTTGGAGTCAAGGGCCCCGGTCTTTTCATAGCAGGCCTCGATGTAGTTCAGAAGCGCCTCGGCCGCCCTGAAAGTTATGCAGCCGGTGGTGCTGGAGCGCTGTCCGGACTGTTTCTGGTAGAGGGAATTGCCCTTTCTGGTGGAGTAGCCGGTGCAGTAGGTGACGGTGGCTCCGGTGAACTGGGGCACAGGCTCGATTTCTATCGCCTGGTTGGCCTCGGTGGTGGGATAGATGTAGTTTTTCTGACCCGGCTGCTTGAGGAAACAGCTTAGGCGCGAGTCCCTCCCTGTGCGGACATTCTCGAAGGTGTCGTCGCCCATGTAGAGCGGGCTCGCATAGATCGGAAGGCCGTCGCTGCAGAGGTAGCTGTCCACAAGGCCGCGGGTGAGACCGGTGCCGTTGTTGCCCCTCTGAGCGAACATGACGACGCTGTGGCCCACAAGGTTGCTTGCATACGGGCACCAGAGGATTACCTCAGGGTTGTCAAGAAGGTCCTCCGTGCCGAACATATCCATATAGGGATTTGCCTCTTCGGCTGTGCTCTGCTGGACAAGGCCGGTGTTGGGGGTGAGCGAAGTGCTCCCGGCAACCGTCTCCGCCGCGCTCATAGCCTCGGAGAAGAACCAGGAGGCCTCCTCGGCAATGCTTCCCGCAGGGTAGGTGTAGGAGTCGCCGCCCGGCCACCCGGGACCTCCGGGAACGAAAGCCGTCCCCTCGAAATTCTTGAGCCACGAGCCCTCGAAAAGCGCCACGCGGGACTTTAGAAGCAGGGCGGCATTCTGCCCGATGCGGGTATTCGCCATAGAGGAGCTGCCCATAAGGGAAAGGGCCTTGTCAAGGTCGGAAAGGATGAAGCGGGCCACCTCGTTGCGGGGACGCCGTACGCTCGCCGCGATGAGGTCCTCCCTGCGGTCCGGGATGGGCTCAGTCACAATCGGGCAGTCGCCAAGAGACTGAAGCAGAGAGAAATAGCCGTAGGCACGGAGGAAATAGGCTTCACCTATGTAGCGGTCGATGTTTTCCTTGCTGCCGGAGATTTCCCCCGCCTCGTAACGGTCCTTTATCTGGGAGAGGAACCAGTTGATTTTGTAGATGTTGCTGTAGCTGTAGCTGCCGCCCGTCTGAGGCACGAGCCAGAGTCCGAGGTATTTGTCCCCCGGGCCCGAAGCGCTCACCACATCGTCAGTTGTCGCGTCGCTCTGGAAGCGGCCGAAATCATATCCGTCGATGGAGGTCCATCCTCCGTGGCTCGGCAGGAAGTCGGTGTAGCGCCCGTCCACGAATGAGAGCACTGCTGATTCATTCGTGAAATACTGGTCAGGAGTGACCGATGAGAGCGGCTGCTTGTCGAGCCATTTGTCGCAGCCAGCGAGGGCGAGGGAGGCCGCGGCAACAAGAAATGCGAAATATATCTTTTTCATATTCGGATGTCTGTGAATGGGGTTCTAAGTCTCTTGATATCAGTTAGAAGGTTATGCTCACTCCGCATGAAATCTGAGTCGAGAGCGGGTAGGCGTTACCGTTGTTGTAGGTTCTCCAGTCCTTCTCGCTGTTGCTGTTTCCGCCGTCGATGGTCTCCGGGTCGAACATTTTGGCGAGGGAAGTTCCGGTCCAGATGTTCTCTGCTGAGAAATAGGCTCTGAGCTTCTCTATTTTCAGAGGTTTGGTCCATTTCTGAGGCAGTGTGTAGCCGATCTGGAGGTTCTTCAGACGGATGTAGGCGGCATTCTGGAGGTAGCGGGTCTGCACCTGGTGGTTTCGTCCGCTCACTCCGTTGCCCTCTCCCCCGCGGTCGAAGGAAGGACGCGGATAGTAGGCATTGCGGTTAACTCCCATAACCC
Organism: Flexilinea sp.; assembly: GCA_963589825.1. Taxonomy (GTDB): domain Bacteria; phylum Bacteroidota; class Bacteroidia; order Bacteroidales; family UBA932; genus Cryptobacteroides. The sequence continues at coordinate 18,007 of CAVAMP010000025.1, forward strand.
CGTCCTGAACCAGTTTGGAGTTCTCGTCGCGGTAGAAGTCAAGGTGCTGGACAAGCGCCGCAGACCACTCAGGCTCGGTGTTCGCGCCCCAGAAGTAGGAGCTGCCCTGCCAGTAGTCGCGTTTCATTACGCCCTGGAAGAACATCCTCAGGTCCACGCCCTTCCAGGCGAAGTTAAGGTCGATTCCGAAATGGAATCTCGGGGTGGAGTTGCCGATGACCTTGAGGTCGCCGTGGTTGTCGAGGGTGCTGTCGCCGGTGGAGATGCGCCCGTCGCCGTTAAGGTCCCGGTACATTATGTCTCCGGCGCCCCAGCCGCTTCCGATGGCAGACTGACCCTGACGGAGTTCCGAAGGATAGTGGCCGTAGTGTTCAAGGTAGTTCTGGTCCAGAGCGTCCAGATGGGCGTCCATTTCCTCCTGGCTCTGGGCGATCCCGATGGTTTCATATCCCCAGATTTCCCCGAGTTTTCGCCCCGGAATGTACTGGCGGATAGAGCCTGTCGTGTTGCTCGGATAGCGGGTGACGACGGTCTGTGCGTCCGAAAGCAGGAATTTCGCCCCGTAGAATATGCCGCAGTCGAGCTGGTCTTTCCACGCGATTTCGAGTTCCCAGCCGTAGGTCTTGAGGTCGGTATTGTTGGTTTTCGGGGTGGTGTACCCGAGGATTGAAGGCAGCTCGAGGGAGGCTCCCATCATATCGACGGTGTAGCGGGTGTAGTAGTCGAAGGAGCCGGTGAGGCGGTTGTTGAAAAGCCCGAAGTCCACTCCGACGTTCCAGCTGCGAACCTTCTCCCAGGTGAGTTCGGTGGTGATTGCCGTAGGCACCCCGATTGTGGTGGTCTTGGCCCCGTTCTGAAGCCACGAACCGCTGTTGGTCGAAGGCGAGAATGTCATATAGGTCGGGTACCAGCCGTTGGTGTTCTGGTTGCCGAGACTTCCGTACGAAGCCCTGAGTTTCCAGGTGTCGACCACCTTCCGGTATGGCTCCCAGAACGGCTCCTGCGCTATGTTCCATCCCAGCGAGAATGAAGGATAGAGATTCCAGCGCAGTTTCCCCCGGTAGCGGGATGTGCCGTCGTAGCGGAGGTTGCCCTCGAAAAGGTAGCGCCCGCAGTAGTCGTAGTTCACCCTGCCGAAGAATCCTGCAGTGGACCAGGAGCTGCGGTTGCCGTAAGGCGAAAGGTTCTTGCGGGTCCAGCTCTGGGAGGCGCTGTCCCAGACGAGCCCGGTGGTAAGGTCAATCTCCGGAAGGCTCTCGGCGACAAGCCCGTAGGCCGTGACTCCGTACTGCTTCTGCTGAAGGTCCTCCACCTGTGCGCCCAGCATAAAGGCGAAGTTGTGGGCGTCAGCGAGGGAGAAATTGTAGGTGCTGCGGAGGTTGCTGTTGAAGAAGTTCTCCGCATAGCGCCCCTCGCTCACCGAGGTTGTGGCCTTGTCCTGGTCTATGGGGTTTCCGTATATGTCGCAGTTGTAGGTGGCGAGGTTGCTCTGGCGGGTGTCGCGGGAGAGGATTTTATAGTTCACCTCAAGGGTGGTCACCCAGTTCTTTATGGGCTCGAAGGAAGCCGAAAGCTGCTGGTAGATGTTGTCGGTCACCTTCTCGTAGGTGCCTCCCTGGATGAAGTCGCGGCCCGGCCAGACATTGGAGTAGAGTTTTCCGTTGTTGTCGTACAGGGGGAGGTTCGGCCAGTTCTGCCGGGCGAGGTTCTCGTACAGTCCGTCGTTCATCGCCGAAGGCTTGGTGTAGTCCTCACGGATAAAGCGGACCGAGTACCCCAGGCGTATGTGGTCCGTGAGCCTGGCAGAGAGTTTCCCAGTGGCGCTATACCTTCTCATATCCTCCCGGCCGAGGTTCAGAAGGCCCTCCTGGAGCATATAGTTGAGGGAGGTGTAGAAGGTTATCCTGTCGTTTCCGCCGCTTGCGCTGAGGTTGTGCTCGTGGGAGAAGTTCCAGTCCTTGAAGAATACATCATACCAGTCGGTGTCGGCGTTCGCCGTGTGGAAGGTGTCCTGCCACTGGGTGCCGCTCTCGGGAAGAGGGAAAACCGTAGTGATTTCGCCCTTCTGGTAGGCCAGGATGCGGGAAATGGTGTCCTCGGTGAAGACGGTTTCGGTCATATTGTTGGAGGTGTTCCTCTTCGCCTCGTTGTAGTAGTTGGCGAACAGGTATGAGTCCATCTGCTGCATCTTCACGACCGGGGAGCCCCAGCGGAAGTTGTTGTTGTAGTTTATCTGCATCTTGCCCTCCTTGCCGCTCTTGGTTGTGACGAGGATGACTCCGAACGGGGCGCGGCTTCCGTAGATGCTCGCCGCAGCGGCGTCCTTCAGAACGGATACGCTTTCGATGTCCTGGGGGTTGATGGTGTTCAGATCGCCCTCCATTCCGTCAATAAGCACGAGAGGGTTGCCGCTCGTTCCCTCGCCGATTGTGGCGGTGCCTCGGATGTTCATAGTCGGGGTTTTCTCCATAGAACCGCTCCGGGAGGTGATTTCGAGTCCAGGCACGAGGCCCTGGAGAGCCGATGCGGCGTTGGAGACAGGTCTGGATTCGAGAGCCTTGGCATCCGTCACACCGACCGCTCCGGTGAGGTTGACTTTTTTCTGGACGCCGTAGCCCACGACCACGACTTCATCCAGGGTCTGGACGTCATCCTCCAGGACTATGTCCACCCGGCTGCGCCCGCCCACAGGGACTTCGGCAGTTTTATATCCGATTGCCGTCACGACGAGAACATCGTCGGGGGCCGCACTAATGGTGTAGTTTCCGTCCATATCGGTGACTTCGCCCCTCTGGGTGCCTTTTATTTGCACGGGGGTGGCGATGACGGGTTCTCCGCTTTTGTCAGTGACCGTTCCGGAAACCTTCCCCTGCGCAAAGGCAGAAGCGAGGGGAAGGAGAGAAAGCATCAGGGTTGAAATGATGCGAGAATGCAGTTTCATATTCCGCAGCTGTTAGTTTTGTTGTTATATGGTTACCTGTCAAGCTTTTGGAAGGAGGAAGAGTGTGTTTAAAGTTTTAGGATAGCGCGTCCCGCTCCGTCCGAAGGTTTGACGGGGCAAATATAGCGCGAACCCGGGGGCAAAACGGTCGAATTATTTCTAAATTTGGTCGAATGAGAACTTATGCCCGAATCCAGACATTCAGAAGGATTCAGTCTCAGGAGGATTCGCGTTAGAACTCGTGGAGGGAGAGGACCTCGTCGAGCCACTCGGGGAGGGCCTTTATGTGGTCGCGGCGGGAACGGTTGTCCTCGGGAGCGAAGGCATAGATGCCAAGATCATTGCATTTTTCTAGAATTGACCTGCTCAGCGGGAGGTAGCTCACCAGAACGGCCTTGGAGTTGCCTCCGCCGTAGGTTTTGCGCACGCTGTCTATTTTGAATATGTCGGCGGAGAAGACTTCGCCGGACTTGCACTCGATAAGAAGAAGCCGCTGCTTGTCGTTCACCACGAGGTCAATCTCGTTTTTCACGGCGTTGCTCTCTATGTCGTTGAAAATCACGTCTCTCCAGATGCCGCCGCCCTTTTTCCAGCGCGAAACGGTGTCCGCCACCACAATCTCCCACCACCGTCCGATGAACATAATCTCGCAGCTGCGCCGGCAGGCGGAGTCGAACAGGACGTCGCTCCCCCGGTAGATGGAAAGCGCGCCTCCGTCAACCTCAATCGCATAGCCCTTCCCGAGCCTTCCGGTGGTGCGTCCGCCCTGAGCCTTGTCCGAGAGGCCCCTGAACCATCTTTTGGCGGCGGAATAGACATCGAAGTGGTTCTCGATGAATTTCTTTGCATACCAGGCGGTGTTGATGTCAAGTTCCTTCATCTTCCCCACATCCTCGAACTCCCGCACGCTGTTGCCGTAAAGGCGCATATACTCGGAGTTGCTGATGCCCTCGGTAAGACGGCGGCGACGGTAGTCGAAAGTGTCAATCCAATATCCGTCCTGGGTGATATAGACTCCCCTGGCCCCGAATTCCATAGCGACTTTCCCGGCGGCCATAGCCATAATCTTGGTTCCCTCGGAGAGGTTGTAGATGAACTCGTCCCCGGGATATTTCTCCTGAATCTCGCCGCAAACCCGCATAATCCCCTCCACGTCATAAGGCCCCACAAGGTACTCGAACACCTTGATTTTAGGTGAAATCATCCGGAGCATATCGCGATAGAGCTCCCGCGTCTCCTGTGTCGCCAGAAGATGAATCGCCTCCGGGCGGAACTCCTTGATTCCCAAATAAATGGTATCAAGGTCCTTACCCACGGTTATAATCTGATGCTTTGTCATAATTTTCCGTTTTGCCGGAGGCAAAGTTAAGAAAAATTCGTATTTTTATTAGCCTTCCGCAGGAGGCCGGCTGGAATGTCGACTGACATCAGTCGCCAGAGGGGAAGCTGAGTTTAATCACCGGAACGCCTTATTTCAGCACTTCCAGCTTCGCAATCACTGTGCTCAAGGTTTTCACCCCCTCAGAAAAAGCCACGACAACCCTCTGGGCAGCCGGATCGCAGGACACGACTTCGCCTTCGCCGAATTTGAAATGCCGGACTTTCATCCCCCTCTTCGCCCCCAAAATAGCCGTAATGGCTCTTCTCCAACATCGGAATCACCTTTACAAGATTCTCATACCAACTCACGGAATGAAAATCGGCCAACTCACGGAATGAAAATCAGCCAACTCACGGAATAAAAATCGTCAACAACATCAACTCATTGCTCGGCACCCTCTCCGGCAAGGACCGAAAAGTCTGGAAGGACAAAGCCAAAAGCCAGCTGGCGCCATACATCGGAGATTTTGTCAGCAAGTTGGAACTCTAAAGGCAATAGCAATCTCGCGGAGTTTGGTCCTGATGTCGGAGAGGACCTTGTCGGGCGAAAGGGTCCACGAAATTTTCGGTTGATGTCATACTACGATATATATGGATAGGTTAAAATTATATACTCCATTCCGGTGAAAAAATCCCGCGATCTTCCTCCACGTTGACTATCTGAAGACTCTCCCCGTCGGCGGAAGAGAGCCGGATTTCCCTGCCGGGGTCCAGCTGCCCCGAGAGCAGCTTCAGAGTGAGTTCATTCACCACCAGGTCGTTGATCGTCCTTTTTACGGGACGCGCACCGTACTCCGGAGCATAGCCTCTGAGGGTTATGAGAGAAACTGCGGAAGGGTCGAACGATAGCCTGAGGCCGCGTCCCGTCATCTTCTCCACAAGCGCCGCTAACTGGATTTCCACAATCTTTTCGATCTGTCTCAGGCCGAGCGGACGGAACATCACGATGTCGTCTATCCTGTTAAGGAACTCCGGTGCAACCTTTTCCTTCATCCTCTCCATCACGAGTGCCTTCGCCCGGGCGATGTCTTCATCAGAGGGGGATGCGGCGGAGAGGACCTCTGAGATTTGCGCGGCACACAGGTTCGAAGTCATTATCACAATCGTGTTCTTGAAGTCCACGACCCTGCCCTGCCCGTCGGTCATCCTTCCGTCGTCCAGCAGCTGAAGAAGCGTCTCGAACACCTTCGGGTGCGCCTTTTCAATCTCGTCCAGCAGGATGACGCTGTAGGGCTTGCGGCGCACCGCTTCGGTCAGCTGTCCGCCCCTGTCGTAGCCCACATAGCCCGGAGGAGCTCCGAAAAGGCGGCTGACGCTGTACTCCTGCTGATACTCGCTCATATCGATGCGCACCAGGGCGTCGCGGCTGTTGAAAAGGCACTCAGCCAGCACCTTCGCAAGTTCGGTCTTGCCCACTCCCGTCGTGCCGAGGAAGAGGAAGGAGCCTATTGGCCGTCCTGCATCCCCGAATCCCATCCTGTTGCGGCGTACGACCTTAGAGACCGAAGAGACGGCCTCGTCCTGGCCGACAACCGACCCCTTCAGCCTATCTTCCATCCCGAGGAGCTTTTCAGACTCGTCCTCGTCCAGACGGCTGACCGGAATGCCGGTGAGGGACTGGATCACCTCGCGGATGTCATCCTCGTCAAGGGAGGTCTTGAGAAGCGGGGAACTGCTGCGGGATGCTTCCGAAAGCAGAGAGTCAATCTCGCCCTCAAGTGCCGTCATCCTGCCTCGAAGTGTCACCGCGCTCTCGTACTGCCCCGCCCGTTCTGCCTGCTCAAAGTCCGCCTTGAGCGCCTCCAGAGCCTCTCTCTTGCTCTGGAGTTCCTCCATCTGCGCCCTCTCGTTGCTCCAGCGGGCGTTCAGGCCGTTCTCCTTCTCGCGCAGCGAGGCAATCTCCGAGTTCAGTTCCGACAGATCGTGGGGCTCCTCGTCCTGCCTCAACGACTCCCTCTCCATCTCCTTCGAGCGGATCTGGGCCGAGAGGTCATCCAGCTCGGAAGGCACCGAAGAACGCTCTATGCGCATTCTCGCCGCCGCCTCGTCCACAAGGTCGATGGCCTTGTCCGGAAGGTAGCGACCGGAAAGATACCTCCGGGACAGCTTCACGGCCGACACGAGTGCTCCGTCAAGAATCTTTATGCGATGGAATGTCTCAAAGCGTGGCTTGATGCCCCTGAGGATGGTTATAGCCTCGTCCTCGTCAGGTTCCTCCACGCTCACTCTCTGGAAGCGGCGCTCGAATGCCTTGTCGGTCTCGATGTACTTCGTGTACTCCTCGGTGGTGGTGGCTCCGATGAGCTTTATCTCGCCTCGCGCCATCTCCGGTTTGAGGATGTTCGCGGCATCGAGACTGCCTCCGGAGCCTATCAGCAGGTGAATCTCGTCGATGAAGATTACGATTTTCGGGTCGTTCTTCGCTTCCTCGATCACCTTTTTCAGCCTCTGTTCAAACTCCCCGTGCTGACTCGTCCCCGCGATGAGGGCGGAGAAGTCCAGACTGAAAATCTTGAGGCCCGTAAGTTCTCTAGGAACGTCGCCGCGGACTATTCTGTGCGCGAGGCCCTCGACTATCGCAGTCTTGCCCGTGCCCGGTTCGCCCACAAGCAGGGGGTTGTTCTTCGTCTTGCGCGAAAGAATCTGAAGAATCCGGCGGACCTCGTCGTCGCGGCCGATGGCGGGTTCGATTTTCCCCTCCTGTGCCAGTTTGACCAGGTTGCGGGCATATTTGTTCAGGAACTGGAGGGCTCCGGAGCTTTCACATCCCGCATCCGTCCTGGCATCGGAGCAGTCCATATTCCCGTTTCTGAAGGCGGCGACGGCATCGCGGAGCCTACGCTCGGTGATGCCGAAACGGAGCATCAGATCCCTCACCGGCCCCGGAGTCACTCCGAGGCTCCAGAAAAGATGCTCTACGGCAACCACTCCGCTTCCCGACTCCCCGGCAAGCGAGACAGCCTTTTCAAGCACACGCTCCAGACCCTGCGAGGCTGAAGGGGTGGCGCCTGAGGAGCGTGGAAGCGACCTCAGAGACTCGCTCACGCTCTGGCAGAACGCGTTTCTGTCCACCCCCATCTTCTGAAGAAGGAAGAACACCATATCCCTGTCCTCCTGAACGAGGGACACCATCATCACCTGCGGCTCTATCCGGGAATAGCTGCACCGGACGCTCAACGCCTCTGAGACGGTGAGGACTCTCTTTGCCTTGGGAGTGAATCTTGAAAAATCTGTCTGCATATTGTTCTGTCTGTGTTTAGGCCGAATGGCTGTGGCCCGGTTTATTCTATGTGTGGAGCGTCATCGTTAAGACCTATTCTGTCGGCAAGGGATGCAATCTCGTCCTCGCCTTCGTCAAGAATGATGTTGTCGGAACAGATCGGGCAGTGCTCGTTCTTACTGACCTTCACCCCGTACCAGCGGAGAACGGTCGGCATAGGCCCTGCCTGAGGGAACGGTTTCCAGTTCGCGTAGTGGCGGTCGCGGCGGTTGGCCCAGATGTAGCAGTCATAGGTCAGGTCGTCCTCAAGGCTGGAAATGCCGCTCTCTCTTCCGCGGGAGAGTTCCACAAGGGAGAGCTTCACCATAAGATTGCAGATTGGCTCGATGTCTGAGGAAAGTCCCACCTGCACCATTGCATCCGCATCCTCCGGAGAAACGTATGCCGCTATCCTTCCGTCCCTTCGCGCCGACGCCACATTAGTTATTTCCTCTTCCTGAAGGTTGCCCGCTCCGGCGATGCAGCAGTAGCAGGGACCGCCCGGACGGTAGCGGAACACGTCCCCTCCCTCCGCACGGGTGATGGCGCGGCCGAAGATTCCTACCTTGCCATTCTCCACGAGGGCCCTGGAGATGTTGAAGCGGCTGGTGTTGTTGTCTGTCGCGCAGATGACAAGATCCGCCTTTCCCACCTCGTCATAAAGCACCGCAAGGTCCTCGTTGCAGTTCAGTGGGAACTTCTCCACCTCGGCATACGGGTTCTTCCCGTGGATCGCCTCCTCTATCACATTGGTTTTGAGACGCCCAAGGTCACGCACGGTGGCAGTGTGACGCGAGAGGTTGTGCAGTTCTACCCTGTCGAAATCCATCAGAGCGAAATGCCCCACGCCGGCCTTGGCCAGTTCGATGGCAATCTGGGAGCCGAAGCTGCCGAGCCCGACGATGAGCACCCTCTTGTCGCGCAGAAGGTCCACCTCAAGGATGCCCTTGGAACGGGAAAAGAGGTTATCTTTCGACGGGATGGTGAATGAGCCGGTTTTCTCCCAGCCGTCCTCGCCGCGATGCCACACCTCGGGGGTCTCCCCGCCAAGAAAGACGCAGAAGTCCATATCGTCGTGGCCGTCAATGCGGCTGCGGTCACAGGTGCAGAAGCCCTTCAGAGAGGATGAGGACGGAGCGTCCCCCTGGCAGAAACGAAGATGGTACACGTCCGAGTCCCTCCTCTCTACGACAATGGGGGCCTCCGGGGCCTCCCCGAGGGCGCGCTCAGCGTCCGCGAGGAAGTCCTCCCAGAGATACACCGTCGGCGGCTCCGAGGCGAACCCGCCACTGGTGAACTGCGTCACAGTCTCACCTTCTGTCGGTGTTTCGCCCTTGGGCACTGTTCTGAACTCGCCCGTTGCGGCGTCATACACGAGGTCTGTTCCTGAAGATGCCGAGTTGTAGCCCTGCTCGCGCACATCTTCTCCCAATTGATTCTGATTCATAGTCTTATCGTTTTAAATTGTTTAACTTTTCCCTTCTGTCAGCTCATTGCTGATGTGAAAGATAATAGTCGATCGGATGGCCGGTCTTCAAGTGCAGCTCATACATCTCCAGCCAGAGGCGGCATTTGATGTAGACCTTGTACAGGGACACATTCGGAGTCCAGGACTGAGAGCCGTAGTGGCAGATGCGCGTCCAGCCGTGTTCGGAGGAGAGAGTGTGCATCGCGGAACTCGGATCACTCATCATATGCCCGTCCTTCGTTCTAAGCATCTTCGTCACGAACACCTTGGGAGCCTGCATCGGGAAGCCGTCCAGATCGAAATAAAGGGTGTAAACGCTGCCTCCGTTGGTTCGCGCGGCCGCCTTCAGCACGGGGGTCGAGTTTTCCCGGTCTTCGAAATGGAACCAGCCGGAAGGAAGCTTTTTCCTCAGAACAGCGATTTCAGCCTGATATCTTACATTATTCATCATTGTTTTAAGTTTTTCAAGTATATCCATAATTGTTTTAAGTCTTTAATTTCTTTGTCCGAGCTCTGTGTCTTCACAGGCTTGAGTAATACTTTTTGAATGAGTCCAGAATGTCGCCGCAGCAACTCCACCGTGAGGCTTTCGTCTGCACGGGGCGTCCGCCCGCCCACCTTCTGACCTCGGGCGCCACAGCCGGGAATCCCATAGGAAACAGAATGTCCTCTTCCAGCTTATCACCCCTTCGTGAGCAAAGTTCCCGGCGGATGTGCACGAGAGAGTTCCCGTCAAAAATAATCCTTACCCCGGCTTCCGCGTTCTCCCTTTTAAGGAAAGAAAGCATTTCGTTGAGGACGAGGTTGTTCTCCTTCCTTTCCAGCCAGTAGCCGGCCCGGTAGAGGGGACGGGATGAGGGCTGGGGATTCAGCGAAGGGTCCCTGTAGCACGCGCGGGCAGTTCGGGGCATCTCAAGCTCGCCGGCCAGAGTCCTGTCCACAATGCTTCTTACAGGGCTCTCGGCGAAGATTACATCCCACTTCCCGGCGCTGTAATCGCTTGCGGTGCAGGGGAAAGGGTTCAGGGTGGTCTTTCCGTCCCGGCAGTTCCCGATGCAGAGGAGGAACTGTCCGAGCCCCATAGAGCGGATGGTACCAATCATAGTAGAGGCATCGTGACCGCTTGGGCTTGCGAGGGCGAGACAGTGATGCGAGTGCCACTCCCCTATGTGGCGTAGTCCGAACTGCCGGTTCAGCTTCCCGCCTATCCTCTCAAGGTACTCGACGTCCTGGTTGAAGAATGCGTCCCGGTGGTTGGCGTTCCGGCCCGGCCCGATGGCATAGAGCACCACAGGCACACCCTCCGCGGTATAGTAGCCGAACAGCTGTCCTCCTGTCTCGATCTTCGGGCAGTCAAGGATGCATCTGGAGATGAAATCCAGCTCGCTCTTGAAGATGATGGAGACTTGGCCGCTTTGAGCTTTCCCGACGGCTACGGTGGCTCTGGTGTTGGCTCCCCCAGTTGATACTCCCGTCGTCCGGTCTGTGGCAACGTTCTTCCCGTCTCCAGCCGGCTTATTACCCTTCGCCGCGAGGACGCGCTCTTCCTGTCGCCTCAAACGCTCGGTTCTCCGTTGCAGTTGTTTGTTGTGCTTCCGGTTCTTCCGGGCATTGCGTTTTATCTTCTTGCTCATATCCTGTAAAAATTAGATTCTCACTGTAATAGTTTCTCTTAAAGTCCTGGGTATCATTAGCTTGGTTATTTTATTCCAGGCGGTGGTCTTTTTTCACGCTGCAAATATAAGGGCCCACACTGCCAAAATCAGGCAGCCCAAAAAAGAAGCCCTCATTTTTCTTTCACACTGCAAAGGAAGCGCTATAAAGCGAATTGTATGTTTGTTCAAAAAAAATACATCCGAAGCGCCTCAACATTACCTGTCTCCACAGTATAATGTCAAGATTACTCCGGATGTAACCCGAAAATTTGAAAAAAATGCGAAGAAGCCGATGCAGAGCACTACCTTATGAAGGCCCTGCATCACGCACAGATTTGACTTAAACTGGACTTACTCCTGTCTCAGCGCCCCTCCTGGCGCTGGCGGAGGGCTTCGTAGAGGAGAATGGCGGCGCTGACTGAGACGTTCAGGGAGTCGAGGCGGCCCAGCATCGGAATTTTTATGTGGGAAGTGGCCGCGTCCCTCCATTCGCGGCTGAGGCCCGTGGATTCGGTGCCGAGGACTATGGCTGTAGGGCCTGTCATCGGGGTGGAATAGTACCACTCGGAGTCCTGGAGCTGGGCCGAGAGAATCTGAATTTTACGCTCCCTTAAAAATGCTATTGCCTCGTGGGTGGTGCAGACGGCGAGGGGGACGGTGAATACCGCGCCTACGCTGGAGCGGATGAGGTTTGGGTTGCCGAGGTCGGTGAGCGGGTCGCAGACTATCACGGCGCTTGCCCCGGCGGCATCGGCGCTTCTGAGGACCGCTCCGAGATTGCCGGGCTTTTCGACGCTTTCAAGAACTACAATGAGAGGATTTTCTTCGAGAGTGAGGTCTTCAAGGCTGTGCCGTTTGGAGCGCACCTCGGCGATTATCCCTTCAGTGGAGCCTCTGTAGGCCACCTTTTCGTAGATGAAGGCGGGAATCTGCACAACTGTAAGACGCGGATTGAGCCGCGAGGCCCTCTCCACAAGAGAGTCCAGTCCGTCCTTGCCTTCTATGTTTTCAGCGATGTGTCCGCCGGAAGTTTTCTCCGGCGCCGACCCTGAGCTCTGCGAGGCCTTCCCGGAAGAGTCCTCCCGCGAGCGGGCAATCACCTCTCCCGAGACGAAAAGAGTCTCGGGAACATACCCGGCATCGAGGCAGTGACCGAGTTCCCGCTGTCCCTCAACGACGAAAAGTCCGGCCGCCGCCCTCTCCCGGGATTTCTCCCCGAGAAGAACAAGCTGCCGAACCTTGGCGTTCTGCGCAGATGTAATGGTCTCTACTCTCATCTGAATGAGATACAGTTTGCAAATTAAAATGAGATACAGTTTGCAAATTAAAATGTCGCCAGCAAGACGGCATCAGCCGTCGCGATGGAGGAGCGGAATGTAATGGAGCTCCGGAGTCGCCGGGCGCCCCGCGAGGGGTGACCGCGTGCCCCTGAAAGGGGCTGTCGCGAAGCGACTGGGGTTAAGAGGCTCAAGCCGCGAAGCGGCTATTTCACTTCCTTCGGCCTCATCTGAGGGAAGAACAGCACGTCCTGGATGGTCGGCTGGTTGGTCATAAACATAGTCAGACGGTCGATTCCCATTCCCAGGCCTGAAGTCGGCGGCATACCGTACTCGAGGGCGCGCACGAAGTCCATATCGATGAACATCGCCTCGTCGTCGCCCTTCTCGTCCTTCAGGCGGGCCTGCTCCTTGAACCTCTCGAACTGGTCGATAGGGTCGTTAAGCTCGCTGTAGGCGTTTGCAAGCTCCTTTCCGCACACGAAAAGTTCGAACCTCTCGGTGAGAGAAGGGTTGTTGCGGTGGCGCTTTGTAAGCGGAGACATCTCCACAGGGTAGTCGGTCACGAAAGTCGGCTGCTCAAGATGCTTCTCGCAGTACTCCCCGAAAATCGCGTCGATGAGCTTTCCCTTGCCCATCGTCTTGTCCACCTCAACGTGAAGCTTTTTGCAGGTCTCCACGAGCTGCTCCTCGTTCATCCCGCTCACGTCCACGCCTGCGTACTCCTTGATGGCGTCCAGAATCGGAAGGCGGCGGTAAGGCGGCTTGAAGTCCACCTGCTTGTCCCCGATGGTGACCACGGTGGTGCCGTGCAGCTTGAGAGCAATCTTTTCGAGCATCTTCTCCACAAACTCCATCATCCAGATGTAGTCCTTGTAGGCCACATAAATCTCCATACAGGTGAACTCAGGGTTGTGGGTCTTGTCCATACCCTCGTTGCGGAAGTCCTTCGCGAACTCGTAAACTCCTGAATATCCGCCCACTATGAGCCTCTTAAGGTAGAGCTCGTTGGCGATTCGAAGATAGAGCGGAATGTCGAGGGCGTTGTGGTGGGTGATGAACGGACGCGCGGTCGCTCCGCCCGGAATGCCCTGAAGGATAGGGGTTTCCACCTCAAGACAGCCCGCCTCGTTGAAGTACTCCCTCATAGTTGCGATAATCTGGCTGCGCTTTACGAAAGTCTCCCTCACCTGCGGATTCACAATCAGGTCGACATACCTCTGGCGGTACTTGAGCTCAGGGTCAGAGAACGCATCGAACACCTCTCCGTCCTTCTCCTTCACGATCGGAAGCACCCTGAGAGACTTGCTCAGGAGTGTGAGTTCCTTTGCGTGAACCGAAAGCTGGCCGGTCTGGGTGACGAAAGCGTAGCCCTTGATGCCGATGATGTCGCCGATGTCGAGGAGTTTCTTGAACACGGTGTTATAGAGGGTCTTGTCCTCGCCCGGGCAGATTTCGTCGCGTTTGATATAGACCTGGATTCGTCCGCCCTCATCCTGAAGTTCGATGAATGAAGCCGCACCCATAATCCTGCGGGTCATAATCCTGCCGGCTATGCAGACGTCGCTGAAATTGCCTTTTTCCGCGTCATATCCGTCCTTGATGTCCTTTGAAGTGGCGTTTACCGGATAAAGGGGAGCCGGATAAGGCTCGATTCCGAGTTCGCGGAGTTTTACGAGCGCATCGCGGCGCAACTGTTCCTGTTCGTTGAATTCCTGTGTGATCATATCTTCGTTTGTTTATATTTCGATGTCCGGCCCGGGGGAGATATGCTGATACATACGCATATATGCCATAATTCCTTTCCCCGAAAGCCCTAAGCCCACAAAATTACGATAAAATTTCTTAAAACTAAAACTATTGTTTCTAAAACATAATCCGTATATTTGTGGATTGCGCCCTTGGGCGGCTAAGAAAGGAGAAAGAATTATGGAGCATAATAAGAAATGGGAAATACGCCCGGTCACGGACCAGACGGCAGTAAGGGAACTCTCATCGGAGCTGGGCGTGGACCCGGTTCTTGCCTCGCTGCTTGTCCAGAGGGGGGTCACAACCTTCGAGGGAGCGCGCGCATTCTTCCGTCCTTCGCTCGAAAAGCTCCACGATCCGTTCCTGATGAAGGATATGGACAAGGCCGTCGGGAGGGTGGAAAGAGCCATCGACCGGGGGGAGAAAATCCTTGTGTACGGGGACTATGATGTTGACGGAACCACCGCTGTATCACTGGTTTACCTCTTTCTCAAAAGGCTCACGCCGTCGGTGGGAACCTATATCCCCGACCGCTACGACGAGGGCTACGGGGTGTCCACCAAGGGCATCAACTGGGCCGAGGAAAACGGATATAAACTCATCATCACTCTCGACTGCGGCATCAAGGCCATCGAAAGGGTCGCCTACGCCGCCTCAAAGGGCATAGATATGATTATCTGCGACCATCACCTTCCGGAGGACGAACTTCCTGCGGCCGTCGCAGTGCTCGACCCCAAGAGGGAGGACTGCCACTACCCGTTCGACGATCTGTCGGGCTGCGGAGTGGGCTTCAAGCTCGTCCAGGCCTACGCCCAGTCGCACGGCATCGAGTTCGAAACGCTCGAACCGCTGCTGGACCTTCTCGCGGTCAGCATAGCCTCCGACCTCGTTTCGGTGATGGGAGAAAACAGGATTCTCGCGCACTACGGCCTGAAACGGCTCAACGAAAACCCGTGTGAGGGCCTCAAGGCGATGATTACACTTTCCGGGCTTGAGTGCGGCCACCTCACAATCGACGACATAGTCTTCAAAATCGGTCCGCGCATCAATGCCGCCGGCAGGATGGAGTCGGGCGGAGTGGCAGTGAAGCTTCTCACCGCCACGGACGAGCGCACCGCCATCGCGGCCGCCGAGGAAATCAACCGCTACAACACCCAGCGCAAGGACATCGACCGCCAGAACACCCAGGAGGCTCTGGATATGGTGGAGAAGGGAAAGTGCCTGTCATTCGGCAACGCGACGATAGTCTATAACCCGTCCTGGCACAAGGGAGTGGTGGGAATCGTGGCTTCAAGGCTGGTGGAGGCCTATTTCAAGCCGACCATCGTTCTCACCAAGTCCAACGGATTCGTGAGCGGCTCAGCCCGCAGCGTCCCGGGCTTCGACCTCTACGAGGCCATCGAGAGCTGCGCGGACCTTCTGGAGAATTTCGGAGGACATCTTTATGCCGCCGGGATGACCCTGAGGGAAGAAAATCTGCCGGAATTCTGCCAGAGAATCGAGAAATTCATCTCGGGGAAAATCATCCCGCAGATGCAGACACCGGTGGTCAGCATAGATTCAAAGATAAGTTTCGCTCAGATTACGCCAAAGTTCCTGCGCATCCTCAAGCAGTTCCAGCCGTTCGGCCCGGAGAACGCGATGCCGGTTTTCCTCACGGAGAACATCTACGACAACGGCAACGGCCGCAAAGTGGGGGCCGAGGGCGGGCACCTCAAGCTCGAGCTCATCGAGGAGGACAACCCTGGAAGGCACATCTCGGCGATTGGCTTCAATATGGCCGGCTCGTTCGACTACATCAAGGCCGGAAATCCGTTCGACGTCTGCTACTCCATCGTGGAGAACTACTACCGCGGCAATTCCAATATGCAGCTGAGGATCAGGGACATCCGCGAACGCGACGAAGAGATTTGAAAATCCAAATAATGGTCGCGCCCCAGCGTTACGCTCCTCTTGTTATTCACACTGAATAGGCTGGAAGTACTCGGGACGGTGGTAGTCCGGGGCGGGAGCCTGAACGGGCGCCCAGGTAGCGTAGTGCGGAGTGGAGAGACCGTCGCCGCACTTGTAGAAATTGCCGCGGAGCTGCGCGCCCTTCCAGGATTTGACCTCACCTGCAAACAGCGCGGCGCACGGAATCGCCACCCTGAGTCTCCACACATTGTCTCCCTTCACCTCGCTGAAAGCCTTGCGCGGATAGGTTGAAGCGCGAAGAACAGCTCCGAGAGCCTCCGCCGGGGCGTGAACAGGGTCCATTCTGCCGGTGCGGCGGGACATACAGAGAGTCCCGATGGCGTTCCACTCGAAATTGTAGTAGTACGGGGCATCAGAAAGAGGCTGGAGGAAAAACTCCACGCAGCTGTCCCTGTAAACATCCTTTCCGTCGCGGGTTTCAAGCGCCGCGGTAGCCCCCTCGCGTACATCGTACTGGAGGAAGAGATATTCGTCGTTGTGAAAGATGCGGAAGGAAACAGAGGGGCAGAGCGGATATTCCGCCTTCCAGTTAAGCGTATCTATCTTATTTTCAGAAAGTTCAGAGAAAATCCCGTCATTTTTCAAAAGGCTCGCGGCATCCTCGCCCAAGCCCCGCCTTGCAACTGTCAGTGTCATTACAAAAAATATTTCTAAATCGCACCACTATATAAATCTTGCACAGGGAAAACTAAATCCCAATTCTTGCCCCACACAACATTACCCATCTCAACCTTGAACTTTTTGAATTTCTTCTCATCAAGGTAAGAATTATACTGGACATGGGGATTCTTCTTAATATATTCCCCAACATTCACAATTCGTGTAGCCCCATCAGAAAAAATAATCTCAACACTTAATGGAGCCACATATTTCGCAGAAACCACAGAAAGTGCCATAATTATAGCTTTTTAGTAATTTTCGTTGAGCGTACCGCCTTCTTCAGGATAAAGAAGTTTACCCATTTTTCTATTATACTCTTGTGATATTTCCTTATAAATTCCTCTGCTGTAGAAGCATCTTTCTCAGAAAGAGGCTCCCTGCCGGATGAACGCCGCCTTATTTCCACCAACTCACCGTTTTCCATTATCAATTCAAAAATTGTTTCCATTTCTGCCTTGACCACGTGGACGTGGATAGGTTCGTGCTCATTAGAGTAAAAGAAAAATATGAAACCGAAATATTCAAATATCTTAGGCATACGTTATATACTTACAAATCAATACTTTTACTTCGCAAATTTAGAAAAGATTTTGTAAAATCCCATATTTCAAAGATTGGTGAGGGCGATGGCGGCGGCAGCCTCCACAATCACCGGAGTGCGGAGAGCGAAACAGCAGTCGTGCCGGCCGCGGGCGGAAAGCGTCGTCATCCTTCCGGCGGCAAAATCCCAGGTCCGCTGCTCCCGGGAAATGGTCGAAGTGGGCTTGAACGCCACTCTGAAAAGCAGGGGCGCCCCGTTGGTGAGCCCGCCGTTCACGCCGCCCGCACCGTTTTTCAGCAGCCGCCCGCCCTTGCCGAACGGGTCGTTATGCTCCGAGCCCCTCATATCCGATGCGGCGAAACCGTCTCCGAACTCCACTCCGCGAACTCCCGGGATGGAGAAAACAGCGTGGGACACGACCGACTCCACCGAGTCGAAATATGGCTCTCCCACCCCGACAGGAAGCCCCTCAACGCTGCATTCCACCACTCCTCCGAGCGAATCTCCGTCCCGCATAGCGCTCTCCAGAAGACTCGGCCACTCGTTTTTGAACGCCGAGGCGCCAAGTTTTACGAGAGCGGCTTCAAACTTTACTCCGGGCCATTTCTGCTGTAACATTTTCTTTGCGACGACCCCTGCTGCGACAAGCGAAAGAGTCATCCTGCCGGAGAAAATCCCGCCGCCCGTAAAAGGCGGAAAATCCTTCGCGCCCTCAACTCCGTAGCGGGAAGGATGGGTCACGAAATCAACGTGGCCCGGGCGCGGAACGCTCTCGAACTGCGAGTAGTCCCCGGGGCGTGTGTTGGAGTTGAGAAACTCTATTCTGAGCGGCTCCCCTGTGGTCTTCCCCTCAGAAACGCCCTCAGAAAGAAGGGGAACGTCCTCCTCTTTCCGGGCGGTTGTGCCCTTCTCGCCGGGGCGCCTCCGGTCAATATCCTTCTTGAAGTCGTCCGCGCTCAGGGAAAGCCCCGCCGGCACGCCCTCCAGCACCACTCCGAGCCTATCCTCGTGCGAGCCGCCGAAAACGGTCACTCTGAATTTATCTCCGAAACTGTTGTGCATATCTCCCATATCCAACTAATTCCTATATAAACCTTAATTCAACTTTAGCAAGTATCTAACTTATTTATATATAACCCCTTCCCCTCTAATCACCCTCTTAAATCCCACGCACATTTTTCCTTCGCTGCCATCCTGCAAAATGCTTGACGGCACATTCCTACCAAGTCCCCGGCCTGTAAGCCTATTCCCTAACGACTGCCTCGGCGAAGACATCGTCAAAACCCGGGAACGACTTGGCAACGCACTCCACATCGTCAATCTCCACAGGCGAGTCAGCTCCGAGCGCCGCCACGCGAAGCGCCATCACCATACGGTGGTCGTGGTGCGAAGTGAACTTTCCGCCCTTCAGAAGCTTTCCGTTTAGCAGTCTCCACTCCAGCGAATGTCCCTCGACAATGAGCGCATCCTCCTCCGGGTCAATCCTAACCTCCACGCCCATCGCCCCGAGCATCTCCACAATGGCCTCGGCCCTGTCGCTTTCCTTGTTGCGAAGGCGGCTCACCCCATAGATGCGGCTCTCGCCCTGACAGAACGAGGCAAGCACGCTCACCACCGGGAACAGGTCCGGGCAGTGGGAGGCGTCGGCCTCAACGGCAAGAAGAGGCGACTTCTGGACGTGAATTTCGCCCTTTTCGCCGTCAAGCTGGGTTATGCTCGCCCCGGCTGCCATCAGAATGTCCATAATGGCTATGTCCGCCTGAAGCGAAGTCGTGTCCAGGCCGTCTATGCAGGCCTTTCCGAAAATCGCCCCGGCGGCAAGCATCGGCACGGCAGAGCTCCAGTCGCCTTCAAGGTCGATGTCTGCGGCAGTGTACTTTTGCCCCGGGCGTACCTTGAAAATCATCTCGGTGCAGAGCGACCAGTCCCCGTCGGATTCCATAAAATCGCGGTCCCCGAGCATCTCGTTTGAGACTTTCACCCCGAATTTCTTCAGGACCTCGGTCGTCATAAATGTATATGGGATGCTCTTGGGGTTCTCCACAAGAAGGGTCATATTCTTCCCCACGAGCGGCATAGCCATCAGAAGTCCCGAAATGAGCTGAGAACCGTTCTCACCGCTCACCTCGGTCTTTAGGTTCGTCAAATGTCCGCTCACCGAAACCGGGACTTTCTCCCCATCGGAAGAAACGCTCACCCCGAACTCGCCCATAATTTCCTGCACTCCGGCAAGCCTGCGTCCCGAGAGGGTCTTTTCTCCATTTATCGTAACAGTCTGACCTGCCGAGAGTTCCGCAGAAAGCGGGATCATAAGCCGGGCAAGAA
Source organism: Flexilinea sp. (assembly GCA_963589825.1). Lineage (GTDB taxonomy): Bacteria > Bacteroidota > Bacteroidia > Bacteroidales > UBA932 > Cryptobacteroides. Next base: position 37,236 of record CAVAMP010000025.1, read on the forward strand.
GTCCGGACTCTCCAACATTAAGTTCCTTCAACTCAGGAAGGCAACCTTCGCTCGCCCCGATGCCCTCTATTACAAGATTTACCTCATCCCCGGCAGCCTCCCTCGTAACCTTCGCTCCGAGAGCCTCTGCAAGGGAAATCGCAGCCTCGGAGTCGGCGCAAGAAGTATAATTGCGAAGCCTGGACTCGCCTTCGGCAAGAGACGCCGCAATGATGGCCCTCTGGGCATAACTCTTTGATGCAGGGACAATTGCGTCTGCGTCGAAATATGGAACGCCCTCATATATTTTCTTCTCCATCTCACCCGCGGTCATCTGTCCCGGAGCCGCTGAGTCTTCCGCGCTGAGGCAGGCGTAGGTGAACGGAGCGCCCTTTTTAAGACAGTCTATACGCGAACTCCGTCCCATTTCTCCCATACAGAAAGCGATCAGGCGGCCTTCTGTGGTCTTAGGTGCGGCGACCTGAGTGCGGCCGGTCTGAGGAGGAGTGAGGCAGGAGGGGTCGTCATAAAGGGCGAGTACCCTCTCCACATCGGCCTCGGAGGTTGCCGTAGTGGCGATTTTCACGATGTCAGCTCCGTGATAGACGCATTTTTCCACAATGGCCTTCAGCGCCTCTGCGGAGTCCGTGCCCCGGAAGTCGTGGAAGGAGCGGATTAGCAGTGCCCCGTTGTCCTCGCAGGCGGCTTTCACTCTTTTCACCATCTCCTTAGGCGCCTCTATCTCAAGATCTGCGTAGGATGCCCCGGCCTTTATTGCCGCAATGAGCCGTTTTTCGCAAATTGAGGCGACCGCAACAGGGGTCTTGTCCGGGTTCCGGGCCGCAGTGTCCGCAATTCTGCAGGTTGCGACAAGTGCGATGTCCGAAGAGGAGAAAAGTTCGTCAATCTCGTCCTCGCTAAGGCTGCACCTGTCAAGACGCACCTCCGCCATCGCGCACTCGTCGAGAGCGGCGTAAATCTCATCCAGATTCTTATTCTGTAAAACTGTACAAATCATATATTCAACGTTCGCAAATATCTAACTTATTTATATATAATTCCTTCCCCTCTAATCACCCTCTTAAATCCCACGCACATTTTCCAACGCACAAAC
>CAVAMP010000026.1:0-37269 GCA_963589825.1 Flexilinea sp.
GGCCCTGAGGGCCGTAAAAAATCCCCCTGACAGGGGGTGCAGGGGGTTCAGATAGAAAAAAAGTGCGAGGGATTTGAGAGGGTGATTAGAGAGGGAAGGTTTATATATGAATAAGTTAGATACTTGCAAAAGTTGAAGATAGAATAAACGGATTGCGGGCACTGGCTGTTCGCAATTCATTTGTGTAAAACAGGCTGTTCTCAATTGATATTTAAGGAGAAACATTATGGCAGCAAAACGAGATTATTATGAAGTGCTGGGGGTCGCTAAAACGGCCACGGCAGACGAAATAAAAAAGGCATACAGGGCACTCGCCATCAAATACCACCCGGACAAGAACCCAGGCAACAAAGAGGCCGAGGAAAAGTTCAAGGAGGCGGCGGAGGCGTATGCGGTGCTCAGCGATGCCGACAAGAGAGCTAAATACGACCGCTTCGGACACGCGGGCCTCGGAGACAATCCGGGACCTGACTTCAGCGGCGGATTCGGAGACCTCAACGACATCCTCAACAACCTCTTCGGAGGCGGTTTCAGCGGATTCGGCGGAGGATTCAGCGGATTCGGAGGCGACGGTTCATTCGGTGGATTCGGCTCCTCACGCACCCAGGAAAGGGTTGCAAGGGGCAAGGACATCAGGGTTCACGCCCGCCTCAGCCTTGAAGAGGTAGCCAAAGGAGTTGAAAAGGAAATCACAATCGAAAGATATGTCCCTTGCACCGACTGCAACGGCAAGGGCGCGAAATCAGCGGCGGACATCAAGACCTGCTCCGCCTGCAAGGGTACAGGACAGTACAAGAGGGTCGTCCAGTCATTCCTCGGACAGACCATCAGCGTTTCCGTCTGCCCGACGTGCAACGGCGAGGGCAAGGTTGTGACCAACCCGTGCCGCAGTTGCGGCGGAAGCGGCCTCATCAGAAGGAGAGAGACCGTGAGGGTCAAAATCCCTGCAGGAGTGGAGGACGGAATGCAGCTCAGGGTTACCGGAGCGGGCAATGCGGCCAAGAACAACGGTGTGAACGGAGACCTTCTGGTCGTAATCGACATCGATGCTCACAAGGATTTCACCCGCAAGGACAACAATCTCTACTACACCAAGGTTATCTCCGTAACCGATGCTATGCTCGGCTGCGAGGTTGAGATTCCGTCCCTCGGAGGCGGCACTCAGAAGATCAAGATAGACCCGGGCACACAGTCCGGCACGGTGCTCACCGTCCGCGGCAAGGGCCTTCCGTCAGTGAACAGCTACGGCAACGGCAACCTCTACGTCAAAGTGGGAGTTTGGATTCCTAAAAAGCTCAGCCGCGAAAGCAAATCTCTTGTGGAGGCGCTCGGACGCTCCGAAGACGTAAAGCCCAGTGCATCAAAGGATGACAAATCTTTCTTCGACCGTCTGAAAAACTTTTTTGACTAAGCAGATGTAAAAAGTTCCAAAATTCCTTAAATTTGCACAAAACTTGCCTCCGCAAGGAATTCTCGAAACTTTAAAATATGACAAAAATCGATGTTGTACTCGGGCTCCAGTGGGGCGACGAGGGGAAGGGTAAGGTCGTTGACGTCCTTACTCCGAATTACAAGGTGATTGCCCGTTTCCAGGGCGGTCCGAATGCAGGCCATTCACTCAAATTTGACGGTGACGGTTTCGTCCTACACACGGTTCCCTCCGGCATTTTCCGCGAAGGAAGCGTAAATGTAATCGGAAACGGAGTTGTAGTGGATCCTGTCATCCTTATGGATGAAATCCATTCGATTGAGAAAAAGGCCGGGGACATATCCGGAAAACTTCTCATCGCCAAAAGAGCGCAGCTCATCCTCCCTACCCACAGAATGCTTGACGCAGCGAGCGAGGCCGCAAAAGGCAAGGCCAAAATCGGCTCCACACTCAAGGGCATCGGACCTGCATATATGGACAAGACCGGACGCAACGGCCTGAGGGTCGGCGACATCCTTTCGCCTGAGTTCAAGCAGAAATATGAGGCCCTGAGGCACAAGCATTTCGGGATTCTCGCCCAGTACCCTGATTTCAAGTACGACATCTCCGAATACGAGCAGAAGTGGCTCAAGGCCGTGGAAGAAATGAAGAGATTCGAATTCATTGAAAATGAAATCGTTGTAAACCGCTTCCTCGACACTGACACCCCTATTCTCGCCGAAGGCGCCCAGGGCTCTCTTCTCGACATAGATTTCGGAACATATCCGTTCGTCACTTCATCCAACACGATGGCGGCAGGAGTCTGCACAGGCCTCGGAGTCGCTCCGAGCAGGGTCGGAAAAGTGAAAGGAATCTTCAAGGCATACTGCACCCGCGTGGGCAGCGGTCCCTTCCCTACCGAGCTTTTCGACCAGACGGGCGAGAAACTCCGCACCATAGGAGGCGAGTTCGGAGCCACAACCGGAAGACCGCGCCGCTGCGGATGGCTGGATATGGTGGCGCTCAAATACGCCGTAATGATGAACGGAGTCACCGAGCTCATTATGATGAAGGCCGATGTCCTCAACGATTTCGACACAATCAAGGTAGCCACCGCCTACAAAATGGGCGGCAAGACCATTGACTGGTTCCCGTACGAGAGCGTCGATGAAGAAATCACCCCTGTTTACAAAGAATTCAAGGGCTGGAAATGCGACATCTGCAAAGTCCGCAGCTATGAGGATTTCCCGCAGGAGCTCAAGGTCTACATCGATTTCATCGAAGCCGAGACCAAATGTCCGGTAAAAATCATCTCCGTAGGCCCGGACCGCAGCGAGATTGTCATCCGTGGGTAAAAAAAGTGGGAGAAAGTAGTTAAAAAATTTGCAAGACGAAAAAATATTCCTACCTTTGCAATCCCAAACGAAAAACGATGGTGTCATAGCTCAGTTGGTAGAGCAAAGGACTGAAAATCCTTGTGTCCCTGGTTCGATTCCCGGTGACACCACAAAAAAAAGAAGCATCAAAGATGCTTCTTTTTTTGTGGGTCACCGGTTTGGTGACCCTTCCATACACCCATACACCCCCCCCAGCCTTTTATTATTGGGGCTTCGCCCCAAACCCCTGCGTAAATTTATACACCCCCCAGCCCCCTCTGTAGGGGGAGTGGCGCTCCATCTGCCCTATTACACTTGCCCCCCCCTTCGCAGACTCCACGCGTCGTCTGATGACGACTTTTCTTTGTTTGGCATTCACAAGTAACTTTTTGCTGACTATTTTGTATCTTTGTCGTTGTATGGCGGGAAGCGTTTACATATCTGTTATTGTTCCTCTTCGGATTGACTGGGAACCGGTTTATGCTTTGCCCTGGGGCGTAGAAGTTCGTCTGGGCGACAGAGTTAAGGTCGGGTTCGCGGGGAAGGAGTATGTGGGCGTTGTCAGCGGGGTGGATGTGCCGCTGAGCACTGCGGCGGAGAAAGTGAAGCCCCTTGGAGAGGTGCTCGGGCAGCCTCGGGTGCAGGAAGTTGAGATCCGGCTCTGGAGAAAAATCGCCGAGTATTACCTATGCAGCGTCGGGGAAGTTTACAAAATGGCCTACCCGGTGCAGAGAGAAGTGGCGGCGGACTGGAAACGGATCGGTCTGCTTTCGGAGCGCATTGAAAAACGCCGGGAACAGCTGGGCCGCTCCCGCAAGGACAGCGTGAAGGAAAGACTTGAAGGGGAAATCGCCTCTTTGGAAAAGGAAGTTCGGCTTCTTAAGGGAGAAGACGCAGAGGGCTCACAAAAGGGGTCCCTCGGGGAAGCACACGAGATTGTGCTCACAGAGGCCCAGAAGGCGGCCCTCGGGGAGATAAAACGGGGATTCACGAGCGGGAAAACCGTTCTGCTTCAAGGAGTTACCGGGTCCGGAAAAACTGAGATATATTCCCTTCTTGCAAGGGAGACTATTTCCAGGGGGAAAAATGTCCTCTACCTTGTGCCGGAAATTGCACTTAGCCGCCAGCTGGAAGAAAGGCTCGGTGGGTATTTCCCAGAGGAGCTTCTATGCTACCACTCCGGGCTTTCGCCCGCGCAGAAGCAGGGCGTTATGAAAGCGCTCACGGGAGTTTACATCCTTCTCGGAACGCGTTCCAGCCTTTTTCTGCCACACCGGGAACTCGGCCTTGTCATAGTGGACGAGGAGCACGACTCCTCCTACAAACAGGACAGCCCCGCGCCATATTACAACGGCCGCGATGTTGCTCTGATGCTTGCCCGGGAGCACGGCGCCCCGGCTCTTCTTGGCTCCGCAACTCCCTCGTTTGAAAGCCTTTACAACTGCGCCTGCGGACGGTTCGCCCTCGTTGGCCTTTCGCAGAGGTACCACGGCGACGCGCCCGTAAGGACTGTCATTATCAACACCGTGGCGGAAAGGAAGAAACGCGGAATGGTGGGCTCCATTTCCCGCAAACTTATACAAATCATCAAGGACACCCTCTCCGGAGGCGGTCAGGCGATGGTTCTTCGCGCCCGGAAGTCGTATGCGACCACCATTCAGTGCAGCGAGTGCGGGACAATCATCCGCTGCCCGCACTGCAATGTGAGCCTTAACTACCAGAAATCCAAAGGCCGCATAGTCTGCAATCACTGCGGCTATTCGGCCATCTGGAACGACCACATACCGCATTACCGGCCAAAGATTGGTCCAGCCGCGGCAGGGCCTGTGACAGCAAAAACAACAGCCGGGGCAGTGCAAACCGCTGCGCCCGGGACGGCCGATGCGAAAGCAAAACTCGTCCCGTGCAACGGCCTTCTCACGGCGTTCGGCTCGGGAACGGAGAAAATCGAGGAAGAACTCGCCGCCATTTTCCCTGACAGGAGGGTGGAACGGCTGGACTCCGAGAGCAGCACCAGGGTCGGATGGCAGAAAAAGGTTTTGGGAGACTTTGCAAACGGGAAAATCGACATTCTTGTGGGCACGCAGATTCTCACCAAAGGCTTTGATTTTGACTCGCTCAGCCTTGTAGCCGTTGTGCAGGCCGACTCGATTCTCGCCCAGCAGGATTTCCGTGCGGACGAGAAGGCTCTCCAACTTCTGGAACAGTTCCGCGGCAGGTGTTCGCGAAGGGGCCAGGGAGGAACTTTCGTCCTTCAGACCGCCCAGCCGGACCACCCCGTTTACAGGATGTTGCTTTCCGAAAATTCGGCGGACTCTGCAGAGGGCTGCGCGACTTTGGATGAGAACGGTACGCTGGAAACTTCGCAGGCCGCGCCGGACTACAAGAGAGCGATCATGACTGAGAGGAAGGAATTCCACTATCCGCCATATTCCCGGATTGTGAACCTAGTTCTCAGGGATGACAAACCCGAGCGGCTTGAACGGCTGGGGGGCCTTCTGTCGCTGACTCTTCGCGGCGAAGGAGTGTTCCCTGGAAGCGGAGTGGAGGTTTCTCCGCTCTATGCCCCCGCAGTCGACAAGGTTAGGGATGAATATGTGAAGGTTGTGAGGGTCAGTTTTCCCAAAGACCGTCTCCTTTCAGAAAACAAGGCGGCGCTGCTTCAGAAAGTGAAGGCTTTTGCGGCCGAGCGCAAGTACGACGCGCACATCAAACTTGATGTAGATCCTATTTGACGGGCCAACTAAAAAGCGGATTGCCGCGCCCAGCTCCTTGCCCAAATCCTCTGGGCCCAAAGGTTGCTGCGGTTTGTGCGCGTCGCGAGCCTTGCACTCCATCTTTTTATTTGACCCTGCTCGTAGAGTTACTTTAAGTCTGAACTCCTTATCTAACTTTGGAGATGACATTTAATTGACCGGGAAGAAGGCTGACTGTCAGCGGGATGTTGCCTACAATCTCGCCGTCCACCTCAACGAGCGGGCCGCTGCCCTCAAGAGGCTCTATCTGAAGACTTTGGCAGCGGGTGAAGATGAGCTCGGGATGTTTTTCCAGAAGCCTTCCGGAGAAAAGTGTCGGAACCGCGCGGACAATCGTTCCAAGCGGCAGAGTCGGAATCACAGTCACATCCAGCAGGCCATCGTCCATCACGGCGTAGGGCACCTGCATCATTCCCCCGCCCGAATATTTTCCGCATCCCATCGCAATGGAAAGCGCATCACCCTTGAAAATCTCTTTTCCGTCAGCCACAACGCGGCAAGGGAACGGTTTTGTTTTCACAACTGTTGTCACCAGCACCTTGAGATAGAGAATCTTGCCCTTTTTGCCGGAGTTTTTCTCGAAATTGACCCTGTTGCAGATGTTGGCGTCGAATCCCACTCCCGCGATATTCGCCATATAGGAGCTCGCCTGGGTCGAAGTCTCGTCGTTGCGCACAGAAACTTTGAACACATCCTGCCGGGCGAATGACTCGTCCTTAATGAGTGAAACTATTGCCGCCGTGTCGTGAGGCACTCCGAGAGTCTTTATCCAGTCGTTCCCGGAGCCGATCGGAATCACCGCAAGAGTGAAATCCTCCAGTGAAAGAGGGGTGCTCCCCTCGGAAAGAGTCGCAGCGACGGCAGACATCTCCACATAGCGCGCAATGCCCTCTAGGACCTCGTGAACAGTGCCGTCTCCTCCAACGGCGAGAAAACGGCGGTAGCCCTCCTCGCAGGCACGGGTGGTGATTTCGGTAGCGGCACCCTTGCTCCAGGTGGTCTTGTATTCGTAGGGGATCCTGGAGTCACTGAGCAGTCTTTCGGCCTTGGGCCATTCTGAAATGGTCTTTCCTGACCCTGCATTCGGGTTCACGACGGCGTACCAGACTTTGTCTATTGTTGGAGTTGGCATAATGTTCTATGTGTCTATTGTCGTAGCTGGCTTCGTATTCTAAGTCTCTATGAGATATGGATATGCACGGTGCGAATTTTTCTGCCGCGCACAAAACAGCCGACAAAAGTAATAAATAAAGGAAAGGAATAAAAATAATTTCGTATTTTTGCAAAATATGCGCGGGTAATTTTCCGTCTATGGTCGTGCACTCTTCAGCACCCAGGCAGAAAAAGGCTCAGCGCACAAACACTCAAACTGTATGGGAAAAGTCATAGCTATAGCGAACCAGAAGGGCGGAGTCGGCAAAACGACCACCGCAATCAATCTTGCAGCCTCACTCGCCGTCCTTGAGAAGAACGTGCTCATCATCGACGCGGACCCCCAGGCCAACACCACCTCAGGACTCAATTTCTCCCCTGAAAGCGAGGAGAAAAGGACTCTCTACGAGCTTATGATCGGGCAGAGGCAGGCTGAAGACGTGCTGATACAGACTGAGATAGCGCGGCTGCAGATGATTCCTTCCAACATCAACCTCGTCGGAGCGGAAATCGAGATGCTCGGAGCTGAGGAGAGGGAATCCATCCTCAAAAGGGCGCTTGCCCCCATTCGCGACAACTACGACTACATAATAATCGACTGCTCCCCTTCCCTGGGTCTTATCACCGTCAACTGCCTCACCGCCGCCGACTCCGTTATAATCCCGGTCCAGCCGGAGTTTTTCGCGCTCGAGGGTCTTGGGAAGCTGCTTCAAACCATCCGCCTTGTGCAGGGAGGAGTGAACCCGGGACTGACCATCGAGGGATTCGTGGTGACGATGTACGACGGAAGGACAAAGGTTCACAACCAGGTGGTCCAGGAGCTGAAGGACCACTTCAAGGATATGGTTTTCGACACAATAATTCAAAGGAACATCCGCCTCAGCGAAGCTCCTTCACACGGGAAGCCGATTATTCTTTACGACGTAATCTGCAACGGCACAGCTAATTACCTCAACCTCGCAAAAGAGGTGCTTGAGCGCAACGGCGACCTGGTGAAAGGCAAATAGCGCTGCCCCGGGGCATTCAAAATCAGAATCTAATTTATTCAGAATATACAAATGGCATCAAATAAACCGCAGAGAGGATTAGGAAAGGGACTCGGAGCGCTGCTCGGAGAGGATGTTGATCTTGGCAACATACGCAAGCCTGTAGGCTACGTCAACAAAGTGGTCGTTAGCGCCGAGACAAAGCCGGAGACGACCGCAGACGTGCTTATGATTCCGGTGGACCTTGTGGAGCCCAACCCGTTCCAGCCGCGAATGACCTTTGACGAGGAGGCACTCGGTGAACTTGCGGACTCTATCCGCACTCTCGGACTCATCCAGCCGATTACGGTGCGCCGCAAAGGAGCGGGACGCTACCAGATCATAAGCGGAGAGAGGCGTTTCAGGGCGTGCAGGCTGGCAGGGATGGAAACCGTTCCGGCATATGTCCGCAGCACCGACGACCAGGGAATGCTCGAGATGGCCATAGTGGAGAACATCCAGAGAGAAAATCTCGACCCTATAGAGGAGGCGATGAGCTACCGCCGCCTGATTGAGGAATGCAACCTCACCCAGGACCAGATGGCGCAGAGGGTTGGCAAGAAAAGGGCTTCGGTCACAAACTGCCTCCGCCTTCTGAAACTCCCGGCAAAGGTGCAGCACGACCTGAAAGTGGGGCAGATAAGCGTCGGACACGCGAAGGTGCTCCTCGGCGTTGAAGACCCCGAGGTTCAGGAAGTTCTGTGTGACATAATCGTGAAGGAAGGTCTCTCCGTGAGGGGCCTTGAGGACAAAATCAAGAAACTCGAAAAGGCCGAAAACGCGAAGGATGCCCCGGAGGCTCAGGATCTTCCGGACGACTACTTCAAGGTTCTGGAGGCATTGGGAAAATATTTCAACAACAGCATAAGCCTCAAGAGGTCGGGAGCCGGAAAGGGCACGATGACCATCCATTTCTCCTCCGACGATGAGGTCAGGAATTTCCTCGCAGCACTTGAGAAGGCAAATCTGTAAACTCCAGTAATCGGCGGAATCCAGAAAATGAAAAAAGCAGTTCTCTGCATATCCCTCCTCGGCGCTTTCCTTCTAATGTTCAGCATCGAAGGCCGTGCGCAGTTCAAGCAGGAGGCATTCACCCAGAGCTACAACGACTCCACAGTTACAGAAAAGACGGACACGACGGACAAGCTGTTCTCTTTCAAGGAGTTGTTCAGAGGTCTCGGACACAAGCAGGACATCAAGATAGGGACGATGTTCGGCGGCGCCGTGATGCTCCCCGGCTCCGGGCAGATCTACAACCGCGACTACTGGAAGCTCCCGATAATCTACGGAGGCATCGCGGCCTGCGCGGGAACCGGCGGCTACTACACTCACCTCTACAAGCAGAGCACAGCGGCGGGAGAGCCGAACGAGCAATACAGGAAGACTGCGGCCTGGCTCTATGCCGGAGCGGGACTTGTTTACTGGGGCTCACTTATGGACGCGGTCGGGTTTTATCCGTCCAACGGGAAGCCGAATCCCGGCAGGGCCGCCCTCTACTCCACCCTTCTCCCCGGCCTCGGACAGGCCTACAACGGTGAATACTGGAAGATTCCGGTCTATTACACGGGACTTCTCACGGCGGGATTTTTCGTGATAAACAACGGGACGAACTACAACCGCTTCAAAAGGATTTACAACGAGGCGAACAGCACCGAAGTGGCCTACACGGGGCCTGTCACCTCCGAGCAGGCGAAATACTACAGGGACTCCTACAGGAGGCTGAGGGACTACTCCATCGTGGCTCTCGCGCTCGTCTATGCCCTTCAGATTATTGACGCGAATGTCTTTGCATATATGTACGATTTCGAGGTGAGCGACGACATATCCCTGAGGATGGAGCCGGCTGTGCTCGCCCCCGACAACCAGTACGCGATGCGCTCGACTTCGATGGGAGGGAGCGCGGTAGGTATGAAAATCGGCCTTACATTTTAGGGCCGGATGATTTTGATTATGATGAAGAAAATATCGATATATTTCGTTGCGGCTGCCTTCGGGGTGGCTTTTTTCTCGCCCGAGGCAAGGGCGCAATACTTTGACGCTCCGGACATTGTGGAGGAAAGCACCGCCTCCGCAAAGGGCTCCAAGGCTCTCCTTGCAAAGGAAGAGAGTATGGAGAAAACCTTTGCCACCGACAGCACCGAGGGACGGCGCACCGTGGACAGCCTTCTGCTGGAATTCTACGGGAAGAACCGCCTGCTGGAGTTCACGAATATCCAGGACCTCGACTCCACCAGGGTCCACTACACCTCGGCCGTTTCGGACACGGTTTTCGTCCAGAGGCTCAGCGGCATCTATTCCTACATCCCGCTCACCTTCAACAACACGGTGAAGAATTACATTATCCTCTACTCGGAGAAAATGCCCCAGCAGATGGGACGGGTCATAGGCCTGGGAAACTATTATTTCCCGATTTTTCAGGAGACCTTCAACCGCTACGACATCCCGGAGGAGCTCCGCGCGATGGCCGTGGTGGAGTCTATGCTGAAATATGACGCGATGTCCCGGGTCGGAGCACGCGGAATCTGGCAGTTTATGTACTACACCGCAAAGAAATACGGGCTTACAATCAACTCCTTCGTCGACGAGAGGCTCGACCCCGTTCTTGCAGTGGACGCCGCGGCTCGCTACCTCAAGGACTCCTACGAGGTTTTCGGGGACTGGCTGCTGGCGATTGCCTCCTACAACTGCGGTCCCGGCAACGTAAACAAGGCGATGAAACGCTCCCAGCACGATGATTTCTGGGAAATTTACGACTATCTGCCCAGGGAGACCAGGGGCTATGTCCCGGCGTTCATCGGTGCGCTCTATACCCTCAACTACTATAAGGAATACGGCATTCAGCCCGAGGAGATTGAGATTCCTTCGCAGATTGACACTTTCCACATCAACAAGATGATGCACCTCAGGCAGGTAAACGAGCTTGCAGGGGTACCGATGGATGTTCTGAAGGTGCTCAATCCGCAGTACACCCACGACATAATCCCGGGAAGTCCGGAGAAGGACTATGTTCTCAGGATCCCCGCAAGCTACACCGGGCGCTATGTGAGCGTCGAGGACAGCCTCCACCTCCACAAGGCCGACACGCTGCTCAACCCTGTGACCATCAAGAAGATAAAGGACGGTGGCGACGGGCAGAGGATTGCCTACAAGGTGAAGAAGGGCGACTATCTCGGGAAAATCGCTTCGCGCTATCACTGCACCGTGGCGCAGATTCAGAAGTGGAATCATCTGAAGGGGACTAATATCCGCGAGGGACAAACTCTATATATTTATAGAGGAGGCGGAAAATAGACCTGCTCCTCTCTTATACACCCCTCCCGTTCCCTCTATAGGGGAAGTGGTGCTCCATCTTCCCTATCATCAGCACATTCCCTCCCTTCAAAGATTCCGCACGGCGCTCCAGTGCCTTTTCAAGAGCATTATATTGCGACAGTAAGCAGGAGACGGGCTTCAAGTTTTGTGGGTTTGCGCATCTTTGGGGGCATAAACGGGTAGGAGTAGCAGGAGAGGCGCGAGGAAAGTTTCAAGCGGGATGTAGGGCGCCAGGATGCGAAAAACGAGCCCCACACTCCCCTGCCGTACAGGGCCGGGATGTTGAACCGCCCCTTGATGTCGTGTTCATAGACATAGATCCTTCCCTCCCAGTCGTCAACGCTAAAAACTCCGGCGCGAAGATACGCCGAACATTTCCGTTCAATTCTGCAGCTCTGCTCAAGATACGCAACAAGCCCCCAGCAACTGCTGCTCCTGCTCGCTCTTACCGAAGCACCGCTTGCCCAGATTTTCCCGTACCCCACGCCGACATCGCCCCGACAGTCAAAAATGCTTGACTTAACATCATTGAGGTTCAGTTTTTCTCTTGCCCGAAGGCTCACCGCAGAATTCTCCGCCCATTTCCATTGCGCGCGCCCCTCGATGCGAAGTTCATTTGTCCCGGGAAGTGCCCCCTCAATGAAGCCGCGGCTGCTTGAAGAGTGCCTTAGGCTAAGCCCCAGCGAGGCGGAAATCCCCCGCCGCGATGAATACTCCCCTATCAGGGCCGCCTGATGCTTTGAGGAGCTGTAGCGGAGAGTTGTTCCCAGTTTGAAACTCTCCCCAAGAGGCGAAACTGCCGAAAGGACCGCCCGGGGCGAGAGAGGACTGACAACTCCCTCCATCGAACACAGTCCCCAGGCCACTTCCGAAGCGATGTCCACTCCGGAAAAGCACCCCCGGAAATCCGCTGCAAAATCCGCCGTCGTGCTCCATCCATACAGTGACGGATATGAGGACACGGAAGAGGTCAGCCCTGCTGAGCAGAGCCTTCCCCACCAGTTGCAGTTCACAATGCCCTGCAGCCCCGCCACATCGGAGCCCCCTCTGGATGAGTTGATAGCGGAAAGGAGAACCGTCTTCAGGCCCGGCACCGCGGCAACGGCGCTTAGGGTAAACGCCCCCGTTTCAAAAGAGGCCCCCAACCCCGTGTGGGCATAGTTTCCGGTGAGCGACTGGCTCACTCCCAGACCCGTCGGGCGGCGGATAAGAGCCGAAGTGGTGGAAATGTCGCTGAGAGTCATTGTGTTCCACGCACACAGCCCCTGCCCGAAGCGGGCGTTGAAGTCGCCGCAGTAAAGCCGCACTTTGCCTCTCGAGAAACAGCTGACGCACCAGGCGGAGAGGGCTTCAGCCGAGAAGGAGGTCTTACCCGGACTCCCACTGCCTGAAGTTCCCGCCGAGGATGCAGCCGCAGAACCAATCTGACTCTGGGCCGCCTGCCAGCCGCCCTTTCCGGCAAGCCCGAATTGCAGCCTCTCCCCCTTTGAAACGGCGGTTCTGAGTCCGAAAGTTCCACCCACATCCCACGCGGAATCCTCATTAAGAGCCTTCACATCGGCATAACTGTCCACATCTGCCGTCCAGCTTCCTCCGGAAGGCGGTGAAACATCAAAGCTGAGGAAAAAGCATAGAGCCTCGGCAATCTCCGAGTCAAATCCGTCCACAAGCGAGAGTTCTCTCCCCGACATCACGGGCCCCGTAGCTGAGATGTAGTCCAGCAGCGAAATGCACTGGAACTGCGAAAGAAGCCCCGAAGAAAGCAGTTCACGCCTCGAAGCGGAGTTTATGTGGAGGGGATGGTCTGCATAGTGCATCATCCTCTCAATCTCGCTCTCGGAGAGCTCCTCCTCGTTCACGGCTCCCAGAATAAGGGCGATTGCCTCAAGTATTGTCATCAAAAATTTCATAGCGCCGCAAACATACGCGGCCCAGATGGAAATTCTGTTGTATTTCAAAGAAAATACATAAGATTTTTCTTTTTTTTGAATGTTTTTACCCTTACTTTTGCGCTTTGTTTTTCAGAAGTATGGATAAAAAGGTAAAGGTTTTTGACAAAACATTCGTTCCGTTCATCAAACACGACGAATTGATCTCCCGCATCGATGCTGTGGCAGAGCAGATTAACAACGACTTCAGAGGCTGCGACGACGTTCCGATGATCCTCTGCATCCTCAACGGGGCAATCGTTTTCACCGGCGAACTCATTCAGAGGCTGGATTTCCCCTGCCAGATGGTCTCCACGAAGATGACCTCATACGTCGGAACCCAGACTACGGGCGACGTGCAGCAGGCTCTTCCGCTGACCCATCCGGTGAAGGGCCGCAGGGTCATAATCGCCGAAGACATCGTAGATTCGGGCTACACGATTCAGGCTATGAGAAAAATTCTCAAGGCGGAGGGAGCGACGGATGTGAAGGTGTGCACGCTGCTTTTCAAGAAAGAGGCGTTCAAGACCGGGGAGAAAATTGACTATGTGGCGATGGAGATTCCGAACAAGTTCATCCTCGGCTTCGGACTGGACTACAACGAGCTCGGGCGCAACCTCGCCGACATCTACGTCCTCGACGAAACCGCAGAATAATACTTCTGTAAAAAACGCAAGAAAACAGACATCCGCAAGAGCCTGCAGCAGGACACAGGGGCTGGCGGGACATAAAAAGAAAGATATGAAATATTACATTTTATTCGGCCCTCCGGGAGCCGGAAAAGGCACTCAGGCCAGCGCGATGGTCGAAAAATACAATCTTCACCACATCTCAACGGGCGCTCTGCTCCGCAAGGAAATCGCAGCGGGAACTCCGCTCGGGGTTCAGGCACACGAACTCATTGAAAAAGGATGTCTTGTTCCGGACGAGGTCGTAGAAGGTATGATTGAGTCTGAATTCAACACGGTGAAAGGCGTTGAAGGCTTCCTCCTCGACGGTTATCCACGCACTGTTTCCCAGGCGGAGTCTCTAGAAAGGCTTCTCGGCAAAAAGGGAGAAGGAGTCACAGGAGTGGTTTCCATTATGATTCCTGACGAGATGATTTTCGAGCGCATCCGTCACCGCGCCGAGATTGAAGGCCGCGCGGACGACGCAAGCGACGAGATTGTAGCAAACCGCATCGCCACCTACCACGAGAAGACCGAGCCGCTTGTAAAATTCTACAAGGACAAGGGAAGCTACCGCGAAGTGAACGGAGTTGGCACGATTGAGGAGGTTCGCAAGGGCATTTTCGACATCCTTGATGAGGTTGACTAAAAAGCGTATTATGAGCATCAAGAAAAAAATCATAACCTGGTCAACCCTGATTCTGCTCGTTGCAGCCGCCATTTTCTTCTATTTCAAGTTCTACTATGTCTTCGGAGAAGGAGTGAAAGCCGGCGAGCTCAATTTCGTTGTATACAAGGGCTACATCTGGAAAACCTACGAAGGCCGCGCCATCCAGGCCGGTTTCCAAAGGGGAACGAAAGGCGCAACGACAGCCATCCAGTCCTACGAATTCGACTTCTCAGTCGAGGACCAGGCAATAGCCGACACCCTGATGCGTTGCAGCGGCCGCGAAGTCCAGCTCCACTACAAAGAATACCTAGGCGCCCTCCCCTGGCGCGGCCAGCAAAAATACATAGTCGACCGCATCCTCTCCGTCAACTGAAGCCGATGGTTGGATTTCAAAAGAATTTTCCGCTATCAAGAAAAATAGGGTAACGTTAAAGGCGTCATTTGCCGGGCTTTCGGATCCACTCAGGGTATTCAATTTTTCCGATTAGGTTTTTGATCTGGCCGGCGCGTTTGAGGTGATATTTTCCGGGGCGGGCCAAATTGCGTTTTAGGGGACTTGGAAGGCTGGCGGCCATTAGGCAGGACTGATCAAGGGTCAGCGCGGAGGCGGAGCAGCGGAAGAATTTCCGGGCTGCGGCTTCGGCGCCGTAGACTCCCTTGCCGAATTCGGCCACATTGAGATAGACCTCCATAATGCGCTGCTTACCCCATATCTGTTCGATAAGAACCGTAAAATAGGCCTCAAGGCCCTTCCGCAGCCAGCTCCTGCCGCTCCAGAGGAAAACATTTTTGGCTGTCTGCTGGGAGATTGTGCTCGCGCCCTGGACGATTTTTCCGGCCTTGCGATTTACCTTTTCCGCGCGGCGGATGGACTCAAGATCAAAGCCGCTGTGCTGCGGAAATCTGTTGTCTTCCGACGCTATCACCGCCTTCTTAAGGTACGGGGATATTTTGTCGAGGCTGACCCAAGTCTGAAGAGTTTTGAAAGAAGAGTCGTTGCGATATTCAATGGCCCTGTGTATCATAAGCGGAGTGCACCTCACGGGCACCCACTTAAGGACCACCACCCATAGCAGCGTCCCCACGAAGAACGCCGCCAGAATAAGGCCAAGCCACTTCAGAATCTTTCTACCAAGTCTCTTTTTCATTCTGCGTGTGCTGGATGCAACAAGGTCACCAGAGCATATCGCGGCCCATTTTATAGCGACTTCAGCCAGGCGTCAAACTGCCTGTAGAATGCTTTGCGGTCTTTCTCGGGAAGACGGTCTTTCTGGCCTTCGAGGCGAAAACCCCAGCCGTGGCCTCCGGTCGGGAAGCTTACCACCGTGGCAGGGATGCCGTTCTCGGTGAGAGCCTTGATGTACGGAACTGCATTGTAGGCTACCGGAACTACCGTGTCGTCGTCAGAGAAGGCGATGAATGCCGGCGGAGTTGTGCTGCTGACCTGCTTTTCGTTGGAATAAAGGTTGAGAAGTTCCTCGGAAGGTTCCTTGCCTATGAGGTTGTCGTGTGTGCCGCGGTGAGTGCCCGGGTACATAGTGATTACAGGGTAGATAAGTATCTGGAAATCAGGCCTATATTCGCCCTTTTCGTGGGTTGCCACGGTCGATGCGAAATGTCCTCCGGCGGAAAATCCCATAACGCCGATGCTGTTGATGCCCCACTCGGCGCTGTGAGCCCTGCAATAGGAGATGGTCTCCTCAAAATCCTCCGTGGGCACGGTGCAGTGGTGATTCGGAAGCCTGTAGGTAAGAACTGCTGCGGCTATTCCCCTGTCGCAAAGCCACTGGGCCACATAGACGCCTTCGTAAATGCTGGCAACGCACCAATAGCCTCCGCCGGGGATGACGATGACCATCTGGCCGGTCCTCTGGGACTTTTTCGGAAAATAAAGGTCGAATCTCGCGTCCTTTTCGTTCACTCTGCTGAGATTGCCCTCGCTGTCGCTCTGCTCGCCGCTGTGGCCGTTTAGCGTTGCTGGAGCCTTGTCTGCGTAGAGATAGACGGTCTGAGCAACTTTATGCTTACCGGAAGGAAGCGCGGTGGTTTTGTCGCCTTTTGCCTCAGAGGAAAACGATGCTACTCCGAAAACAAGGATTGTCGCAAGGGCAAAGATAATTCTCTTTTTCATTTTATGAGTTTTAATATATTAATTATCAAATGGTTCGCCTGTCTGTATACGACTAATGGGAAAAGGAATCCAGACCCAAAAGAGATTATAGAGAGGCGTGGAAATTTTTGCTTAATCCTCACGGACAGACTCACGAAGAGGCTTGACTTTCCGTATGACAGTGACTGCAACTAGAGCGATGAGGGTTCCGGTGATGAGCCCGGAGATGGCACCGACCGTTATGTCACCGATGAAATGTTTACCGCAATAGACCCTGCTGATGCTGACAACGGTGGCCCAGAGGAAAATCAGAACGCCGTATATGGAGAGGAAAAGTTTTCTGCGCTCTGGCGTTTCCCTTCCCATCGCTCCCCTGTTACTGCGGACGCGGCTGAAACACAGGAAAGAGCAGATTGCAAAGGAAAAGACATTTGCTGCGTGCCCGGAGTAGAATCCGCAGCCACCGCCGCCCTCAAGCACCCTGAGCCCGTTTTCAGTCATCCACGGGTCCACGCAGGGACGGAGCCTCCCGATGCCGTCTTTGAATACATTTGCCAACTGGTCAGCACACACTACATTCAGTACAAGCGCGAGCGTCACCGCGAGACCGGCCTTCCAGCCGCAGCGGTAGATGATGATGCAAAGCACCGCCACATAGAGCGGGATCCACACCTTCGTGTGAGAACAGAACGGCATAACGGCGTCCGTGAACGCGTTTCCCGCCATATTCATAGCCAGAGTGGCCTGTTTGTCCAGCATCTCAAGCTGCGACAGCGAAATCAAAGGCAACATATTGATTTATAGTTAAAAGCATTCTTAAAAAGGGTACTCTCTCCCGAAACCTTCCGCAACTATTCACCCTTGTGAAGCGCGGCCCAGAGCATATCTTTGAGCTCCTTTATGCCTTCGCCGCTGAACGAGGAGATGAAAACATACGGGACGCCCTCAGGAAGGGTTTTCTCCACATCGGCCTCAAGGTTTGCGTCCAGAAGGTCGGACTTTGTGATAGCGAGGACGCGCTCCTTCACCAGCAGCTCCGGATTGTATTCCCGAAGCTCGTCAAGAAGGATCTCATATCCCTTTGCGACATCCTCCTCTTCGGCAGAAACCATAAAGAGCAGGACGGAGTTTCTCTCTATATGACGCAGGAACCTGATACCCAGGCCCTTGCCTTCGTGCGCGCCCTCGATGATGCCCGGGATGTCGGCCATCACGAAAGACTGGTCGTCGTAGTAGCGTACAACTCCGACGCTCGGCTCAAGGGTGGTGAAAGCGTAGTTCGCCACCTTCGGCTTCGCTGCCGAGACGGTAGAAAGCAAGGTGGATTTGCCGGCATTCGGGAAGCCTACAAGCCCTACATCAGCAAGGAGTTTGAGTTCAAGGATGAACCATCCCTCGCTTCCGGGCTCGCCAGGCTGGGCGTATCGCGGAGTCTGATTGGTCGGGGACTTGAAATTGGCGTTCCCAAGACCTCCGCGGCCACCTTTTACGAGAATGAACTCTTCGCCGGGGGTCACCATTTCGTGGATGACTTCCTCTGTTTCGCCGTCTTTGGCCACAGTTCCGAGCGGGACATCCAGATAGACATCCGCGCCGGCCTTGCCGTTGCAAAGCGCGCCGCTTCCGGCCTCTCCGTGCTCGGCCCTGATGTGCTTGCGGTATTTCAAGTGAATGAGCGTCCAGAACTGAGGGTTGGCCCTGAGGATTACATTTCCTCCCCTTCCGCCGTCTCCCCCGTCAGGACCGCCCTTGGGGACATATTTTTCGCGTCTAAGGTGCATTGCACCGGCGCCGCCGTTGCCGGAAGCGCAGTAAATCTTGACGTAATCTATGAAATTCGACTCTGCCATAATCTTTCCTGTAAAATCAGTTCTGCAAAGTTAGTGATTTAAGGGGAACTTGGGACGGGCCTGACATCAATAAATGCAGCCGACCAGAAAATGTCCTCCCAGAATGCCCAACCCTCCCCTATAGAACCGGGATTGTTTTCTCCATCCGGGTGCCGCGTGAACCCTTAATGAGGATTGCCGCACCGGAAAAATCATCTTTGTTCGCGGCGATGTAGGAGGCGAGAGCGTCTGAAGAGTCGAAGCAGTTCGGAGCTCCTGCGGCCTTGAACTCATTTCCAACGAAATAGGCCTTGAAACCGAAGCGGGCGACAGTTTCTACGACTCTTCTATGCTCGGAGAGTGAGTCTTTTCCGAGTTCAAGCATATCTCCAAGAAGGACTATCTTTTTCTCTGCCTCAAAGCGAGCGAAATTGTCCAGCGCCGCACCCATACTGGAAGGATTGGCGTTGTAGGCGTCAACGATGAGGACATTGCGGGAGGTGCGCTGCATCTGGGAACGGTTGTTCGACGGGGTGTAGGCTTCGATGGCTGCGATTGCCGCCTCCTGGGGAACTCCGAAGTACTCGCCCACCTTCAGTGCCGCAAGCACATTATCAGCATTGTAGCTTCCCACAAGACGGGTCCGCACGAGGCTGGAGTCCTTCAGACGGAGCGTCAGGAAAGGATGCTCCGCATCGGAAGCAAGAATCTGCGCCCCGGAGAACTCGAGGCCGTAGCGAATAATCTTCACTCCCTTCTCCTCCAGAGAGCGGTCTGAGGCCATCCGGACAAGATGGGGATTGTCCGCATTGAGGAAAATTCCTCCCTTCCCCGCCCTCTCACGGGCGATGAAGTCGTAGAGTTCGCCTTTTGTGGCTTTCACGCCTTCGAACGAGCCGAAGCCCAGAATGTGGGCTTTACCGACATTGGTGATGAGTCCGTAGTCAGGGGCGCAGATGGCGACAAGTTCATTTATGTCCCCGGGATGGCTCGCGCCCATCTCCACGATAGCTATCTCCGTCTCAGAGGTGATGCCGAGCACGGTCAGAGGCACGCCGATGTTGTTGTTAAGGTTGCCGGAAGTGGCGTGGGTGCGGTATTTCGCCGAAAGGACGGCGTTAATGAGCTCTTTTGTCGTGGTCTTGCCGTTTGTGCCGGTAAGGCCGAGGACAGGAATGTTGAAGAGGTCGCGGTGACTCCGTGCAAGCGCCCAGAGAGCCTTCAGAGTGTCCGGCACAGCAACGAGCCGGCCGTTCCCGGGGTTTTCGCGGGCGACAGCCGAGCCTTTATCCACAACGGCGTATGCCGCACCCGCCTCAAGAGCGGCAAGAGCATACTCGTTCCCGTCAAAGTTTTCCCCTTTCAAAGCGAAGAACAGCTCTCCGCCGGAGATTTTCCGACTGTCGGTCGTTACCCGACCTCCGCAAGAAAGGAATATATTGTAAAGGCTATCAAGATTATCCATAGTCAAAAACAATTAGTAAGTAAAAATGAAAAGACTCAGTGCTCGCGAAGCGGGCGCATCAGCGCCGTGCGAAGTCTTTGAAGGGGAGGAATGTGCTGATAGGAAAGATGAAGCACGACTTCCCCTACAGAGGGGACGGGAGGGGTGTATATAAAGGAGAGGATTTTCTCAAGGAGCACAACGCAGCAATCCGCTTTTTATTTAACCCCGGTGGAACCAAAACCACCTTCGCCTCTCACCGTCTCATCCAGCGCCTCCGTCTCCTCCCACTCAACTCTCTCGTAGCGCGCAACGACCATCTGAGCTATCCGCTCGCCGGGATTTATCACAAACTCCTTGTCGGAAAGGTTCACCAGAATCACGCAGATTTCGCCCCTGTAGTCAGCATCAATCGTTCCCGGTGAATTGAGCACAGTGATTCCGTGTTTGGCGGCAAGTCCGCTGCGCGGCCGCACCTGAGCCTCCGTGCCCTCCGGAAGGGCGATGCGAAGCCCCGTCGGCACCATTACCCTCTGAAGCGGCGAGAGCGTAATAGGAGCCTCAATGTTGGCCTTAAGATCGACTCCGGCGGAGTTTTCCGTCGCGTATGCGGGGCAGGGCCAGGCCGAGCCGTTGATAATTTTCACTTTCATAATGTTCATTTGTTTTGGAGGTCATTCAGCAAACCATCGGAAACCTGTTCACCAGGGAAACCGCCGAGTGTGTCCTATTTTGTAAAAACACACAAAGTTAAACATTATTGGCAATACGGGGACACAGTTCGCCGGGCAATCTTTTACAAAAAGACAGAAGGCCTGGCCGGGCTGCAGAACCGAAGCTACAGAAGTTCAACTCCGCGTACCTCAAGTCCGAGTTCGCTGACCATTGCGCAGACGCTTTCGTAAGAATTGTCAGATGAAATGAAAGTGTTCATAAGACTGATGATGGAATTCGTTTTCATATCTCTAAAATTTTGCAATTCAAACATTTACTTTCAAAGTCCCAGCCTCCTACGAGGCCCCGTTCCTTTGAATTATGCTGCAAAATTAAAGCGAGCTTGTGCAAAACCACTGCACAAGCTCACTTTTTTTCAATATTTTTTCAAAAAAAATCAGTCAGTCAAGAAAAACATAGCCGCCGGATTGGCATAAAAGGATGGAGTGCGAGGCTCGCGACGACGCTCAAACCGCAGCAACCTGAAGGTTGTGAGGATTTGAGATAGGAGCACAACGAAGCAATCCGCCTTTTAGGACAATCCGGGATTATTCGTCGAAGTCGCTAACCCCCTTCCCCGGCTTCAAATTAACCAGCGCCTCAACAACATTCACGATATAGTCCCCGATCTTCTCGCACTCAACGATAAGGTCCATATAAACGGAACCGGTCGCATACTCATACCTACCCTCGTTCAGGTCGATAATATTCTGCTCCTTGAGGGTATTGCGCATCGCATTGATGTCGGCCTCGGTGCGGAGAGTGCGGTCCAGGTCGGCGAAATTCTGTCCGTTCTCGGAAAGGGTCTCTGCCATCTGGCGGTATGCGGTCTCCACGAGAGAATACATCGAATTGAAATTGTTCACCATATCCTCGGTGAAAGTGATGCGGTTCTCGCTCTTTCTCTGGAGGATACGCGCCATATTGTAGTAGCTGTCGGCGATGCTCTCAATCTCGGAGATTTCACGGAGCTTGGCCTGGATTGAGTGCTTTGACTCGTCGCTCAGCCTTCCGTCGGCCACCCTGCTGAGGTAGGAAGCAATCTCCACCTCCATATTGTCGCTTATGTTCTCATATTTCTGAACCCTTTGGAAAAGAGCTGTGAACTCTTCCGGAGTCGAAGTCCCGTCGAACATCTGGCGAATCATCTCGTGCATCCTGTAGGTGCGGTCACTCATAAGGATAATCTCCTTGTGCGCCTGAAGGATGGAAAGCTCGGAAGTTGACATAAGTCCGCCGCTGATGAACTCAAGATGCGGTCTTCCGTCATCCTCGGTCTCCTGCGCCTTATCCTTGCGGGAAGGAATGAGAACCGTAACGGCCTTCACATAGAACTTCGTGAACCAGATCATTATCATAATGTTAATGACATTGAACACGGTGTGGAACATCGAAAGTCCAAAGGATACATAATACTGCATATTCCCGAAGGTTGCGGCAAGAGCTGCATTTTCAGGGGTGGTGGTGTCAAGCTTTCCGTCAACGAGCGCCGCGATGGTCGCAGGGTCCTGTTCGCCCGAATTGGCAAAGGAATAGAGAGCGTTCGGGTCTCCCACGCAACCCGTTGTGATCCAGGAGATAAGCTTCATATACGGGCCGTAGAGCGCGAATGCCCACAGGGAGCCCAGCACGTTGAACATCAGGTGTCCTGCGGCAGCCCTTTTTGCCATAACGTTTCCGGAAACGGAGGCGATGATAGGAGTGATGCAGGTTCCGATGTTACCGCCCAGAACCAGAGCGGCGGCAAGGTCGAAGGTAATCCAGCCTTTGCTGCACATAATCAGCGCGATGGCGAAAGTGGCGCTGGAGGCCTGTACAATCATCGTCAGCACCATTCCGGCGAAGGCGAATATGAGCACTGACCAGAAACCTTTGTCGGAGCAGCTTCTCAGGAAATCGAAGATCGCCGGATTGGACTTGAGGTCAGGCACGGAGTTGTTCAGGTAGTCAAGTCCGAGGAAGAGGAGCGCAAAACCGATGAGGAACTCGCCCCAGTTCGTATAGACGGACTTTTTCATAAAAAGAAGCGGCACGCCGAACGCGAAAAGCGGAATGGCGAATGCCGCGATGTTGACCTTGAAGCCGAACAGGGAGATGATCCAGGCGGTGAAAGTGGTTCCGACGTTTGCGCCGAAGATGACCGCCATTGACTGCTGAAGCGAGATGAGACCCGCATTGACGAAGGAGACAATCATTGTCGTCGTAGCCGAAGATGACTGGACGAGCGCGGTAATGAAGATACCTGTCAGTGCCCCGACAAATTTGTTGTTAGTCATCAAGGCGAGAATGTCTCTCAGTTTGTTTCCGGCCGCTTTCTGCAGGCCTTCACTCATAAGTTTCATCCCATACAGGAACATCCCGACGGAGCCTATAAGGGTAAGAATTTCCAATAGACCGAAATTCATATTCTACTAAAGTTTCTCAAGTATCTAACTTATTTATAATATGTACCTTCTCTCTCTAATCACCCTCTCAAATCCCACGCACTTTTTCTACCCACATACCTCCCCTCATCTTTATCTGAACCCCCTGCACCCCCTGTCAGGGGGATTTTTTACGGCCCAATGGGCCGGCGGGCAGAAGCCCTTGTCAAGTTTCTCCGAAACTTGTTGTATTTTATTTCACAAGTATTTGCTTGGGTGTGTAATGGAAGGATTCCTTTATAATAATAGGGAAAGAATTCCTTTTTACGCCGCGAATTTACAACCCAAAAATAAAACTGGCAATAAAAATTGCACAGATATTTCATAAAAGTTAAAAATTCCTTAATTATTCCCCGGTCAGGGAATGAATTTCATCAAGCCCCGGATATATTTTTGGAAAGAAATGAAAAGTGGGTTAAATTTGCAGGATTTTATAAACCTATAGGACAACAAACGATGGCAGAAAACAACACATTGCTTGAAAAAATCCTCGGATTGAGGGAGAAATATGAGTCGCTTCAGACCCAGCTTGCAGACCCGGATGTGATTTCGGATATGAAGAGATATGTGCAGCTGAACAAGGAATACAAGGAGCTTGCGCCCATAATCAAGGCCGGCGACGAGTACAAGAGGCTCATCGAGGCATACGATATGGCAAAGCAGATTATTGCCGAGGAGAAAGACGAGGAGCTTAGGGAGATGGCGAAGGAGGAGATTGCCTCCATCGAGCCGAAACTTCCGGAGATGGAAGAGAAAATCAAGCTTCTGCTCATTCCTGCCGACCCTCAGGACAGCAAGAACGCCATCCTTGAAATCAGGGGCGGTGCAGGCGGCGATGAGGCGGCCATCTTTGCGGGCGACCTTTTCCGTATGTACAGCAAATATTTCGAGCGCAGGGGCTGGAAGATGGAAATCAACAGCCAGTCTGAGGGCGCTGCCGGCGGATTCAAGGAAATCGTCGTGAAGGTAATCGGAGAGGGAGTTTACGGAGTGCTGAAATATGAGTCCGGAGTGCACCGCGTTCAGAGGGTGCCGCAGACCGAGACTCAGGGCAGGGTTCACACCTCTGCAGCTTCAGTGGCGGTGCTTCCGGAAGCCGACGAGTTCGACATCGAGCTGAATATGAACGATATACGAAAAGACACCTTCTGTTCTTCAGGTCCTGGCGGACAGTCCGTGAACACCACCTATTCAGCCATCCGACTCACCCACATTCCATCAGGAATCGTGGTGCAGTGTCAGGACGAAAAGTCCCAGCTCAAGAACTTCGACAAGGCTCTCGCCGAGCTCCGCACGAGGCTCTACAATATGGAGTACGAGAAGTACCTCAACGAGATTTCCGCAAAGAGAAAGACGATGGTTTCAACCGGAGACCGCTCCGCGAAGATCCGCACCTACAACTACCCTCAGTCCCGCGTGACCGACCACCGCATCAACTACACGATGTACAATCTGCCGGTCTTTATGGACGGAGACATCCAGGAAATGCTTGACCAGCTGCAGATTGCGGAGAATGCCGAAAGGCTGAAAGAAGCCGGCGAGTAAAAATTCCAGAGATGAGCGGGCTGGCTGCGTTGCGGTGCTTGCCAAAATCCTCACAACCGAAAGGTTGCTCCGGTATATGACTTCACCCCGCGCCTTGCATCCCATCTCCTCCTGAAATTTTTACCTTAATTTGAATGAGGCTCCCGGGCTTTATGCTTCGGGGGCTTTTTCGTTTTCCGGAGAGGTGGCTTCAGGAGACAAACGGCGGTAGATTTTGTAGCCAGTAGCGGCAATCATGATGCTCATCAGAGGGCTCAGAATGTTGAAAAAGCAGTACGGCAGGTAGACCACCGTGGGGACGGAGAGTATCGTCGCCTGGGTCATTCCGCAGCTGCTCCACGGGAAAAGCGGCGAAGTGACCGTGGACGAATCCTCCACCGAGCGCCCCAGAAGGCGGCTTTCATAGCCCCGACGCTCATATATATCCTTGAAAATGTCCGAAGTCAGGATGATGGAAAGGTACTGGTCCGAAACCACTCCGTTCAGCACGACTCCCGTAGCGACCGTCGAGCCCACGAGGCCGGTGCGCGACTTTGACAGGGGAAGAATCAGCGAAGCAAGGTGGTGAAGCATTCCGCTCGCCTTCATACACCCTCCGAAACACATCGCGCAGATGATGAGATAGACCGTATTGAGCATTCCGAGCATTCCCCGGGAGGAAACGAGTTTGTTCACCTCCTCCACCCCGGTATCCACCGAAACGGAGTCATAGATGGACTTCACTGTGCCGGTAAAAAGCGTTTCCGCGCGTCCCGCCTCAATTCCTAGCGTTCCCAGAGCCTGCTCCCCTATCTCCATAATTATGTGCGGCTGCAGAATAAGGGAAGAGGCCGCCGCCATCAGCATAGACAGTCCGAGGACAATCAGAGCAGGCAATTTCAGCGCAATCAGCACTCCCGTAACAAGCGGAACCACAAGGGTCCAGGGCGTTATGTTGAATTTGGAAGCAAGTGTCTGGGTATAGACCGTAATCTGCGCCGAATCGCTCCCGGAGTGCATAAATCCGAGTACGAGGAATATGACAAGGGTTATGACGAAGGATGGAACCGTCGTGATCATCAGGTACTTGATATGCCTAAAAAGCGGAGTGCCGGAAAGGGAGGATGCCATCACTGTGGTGTCCGAAAGAGGAGAGATTTTGTCGCCGAAATATGCCCCTGAAATGATGGCTCCGGCAATCATTCCGTCGCTGAAGCCCTGAGCCTTGCCGATTCCCAGAAGCGCCACCCCGATTGTCGCAATCGTTGTCCACGAACTTCCGATCATTACCGAGACTATCGCGCATATTAGGCAGGCTGTCAGCAGGAATATCTTCGGGGAAATGATTTTGACTCCATAATATATAAGGGAAGGCACAGTTCCGCTCATTGTCCAGGTGCCGGAAATGCCTCCGATGAGAAACAGGATGACGATTGCGGTGGTCACGTCGCCGATGTTCCCCTTAATCGCCTCCTCGAATTTCTCCCACGGCGTTTTGAACAGCCACATCGCCAGAAACACGCAGACCCCGGCGGAGAAAAGCAGCGAGACCTGACTCGCACCCAGAATGGCGTCGCTTCCGAAAATGCTGATATTCAAAGCCAGAAGGGCAATGAGGATGACTATGGGCACCAAAGAGATGAGGGTTCTTATCAGCGAGGCTTTCTTCATATCCAATTTTTTAAGCCGCAAAAATACCCACGATTTATCGTAGGACAAAATTTATTTCATCCCGGGCAGCCATCCCCGGCCACATTTCGTTTTTCCAAAAACGATTTTTACCCCAAATTTCATTTTTCCAAAAACGAATTTCAACCCTATTTTCGTTTTTCCAAAAACGATTTTCACCCAAAAATTCGTTTTTCTAAAAATGAATTTATATATTTGTCCCAAATTAGAAAAAGTCACGACAATATATGGAAATTTCAGACATTCAACCGCTTGTGGAATTTTATCACAGCCGGCTCTCTCAAGTCAGCCTCAAGTTTAAGCGCTATCTTTACGGGCAAATAAACTGGGACGCAAGAGTGATAGGAATAAGGGGGGAAAGAGGCGTTGGGAAAACCACGATGATTCTTCAGAGGATTAAGGAAAAATACCGCAATCCCGATGAGGTCATCTACATTTCTCTGGACCACTACTGGTTCAGGAGCCATACGCTGGAAGAACTGGTCGGCTTTCTCTATAAAAACGGAATCAGCGAGTTCTACATCGACGAGGTGCATAAATATGAGGGTTGGAGCGGGATTCTGAAAAACCTCTACGACCAATATCCTGGACTTAGAATCGTTTACACCGGTTCTTCGATGCTGAAAATGGGCGAATCGACAGCAGATATGGCACGCAGGCAGACCCTGTATCTTCTGAGAGGAATGTCCTTCAGGGAATTTCTCGACTATGAAGGCATCCTCCGTCAGAGCCCTCTCAAGTTGGAAGAAATTCTGAAGCGCCACAGCGAAATCGCAATCGACATCGTTTCAAAGACAAAGATTCTCAAAGAGTTTGCCGCTTACCTCAAATATGGTTACTACCCGTTCCACACCGATGCCGGCAATGACTTCCTCCCGCGCCTCCAGAGCGTTGTCAACCTTGTGATTGAAAGCGACCTCCCTGCTGTGGAGAAAGTTTCCTACCCTACAGTGGAGAAATGCAAGAAGCTCCTGATGATAATCGCCGAGAATGTTCCCCTGCAGCCGAATATGGAGAAACTCGCGACGTCAATGAGCACGACAAGGAACACCCTGCTGAACCTTCTCTACCATCTGGACGAAGCCGAAATCCTTGAGCTTCTGACAGTTGAACTGAAGAATTACAAAAGGCTGGTGAACCCGGAGAAAATCTATCTGGGCAACACCAATCTTATGTGGGCATTCTCCCCAAGCGGAAATGTCGGCACGATGAGAGAAACCTTCTTCGCCAACCAGCTTTCGACCGGCCACACCGTCCAGATGCCCCCCAAAGGAGACTTCCTTGTGGACGGAAAATGGCTTTTCGAAGTCGGCGGCCCCGACAAGGATTTTTCACAGATAGCCTCAATTCCCGAGAGCTACCTCGCCATCGACGGGGCAGAAACAGGCTACGGCAACCGCATCCCGCTCTGGATGTTCGGAATGATGTATTAGACCCGCTCTGCTATGAGAAATCTTGATAACATTGCTTTCATTGACCTCGAAGTCAGCGAAAAGTGCAAAATCCTCGATGCCGGTGCAATCCTGCGGGATGCTACATTCCATAGTTCGAGAGTTTCCGATCTGACGAAATTCATCGAAGACAGCCCTTTCCTGTGCGGACATAACATTGTGGAGCACGATGCCAAATATCTCAACGATATTCTACGGCAACATCCTGCCCTCATTGACACTCTCTACCTCTCGCCGCTGCTTTTCCCCTCGCGTCCATATCACAAACTTCTGAAGGACGACAAGATTCTTTCCGAAGAACTCAATAACCCGCTGAATGACTGTCTGAAGGCGAAAACGCTCTTTGAAGACGAACTTTCAGCATACTCTTCGCTGCCCGAGCCCCTGCAGCAAATCTACAGGGAGTTGCTCGAAGATGACAGCCATTTCAGAGGATTTTTCCAGTACATCGGGCATCAGAGTTCCTGGAAGCCTTTCTTCCTTAGGAAAAGTCTGGAAGACAGAATACTTGATTACCTGGACGGTCAAGTTTGCTCTAATGCAGACATAGCCGCAATGCTCAAAGGACACCGGGTGGAGCTTGCATACGCCATCGCTATCATTTCCGCCAAAGACCGCCACTCCCTCACACCTGCCTGGGTTCTGAAAAATTACCCCGAAGCGGAACGGATTCTCAGCAAACTTCGCAGCACGAATTGCGGCAAGCCCGACTGCCCCTACTGCTCGGGAGCGTTTGACTCCGAAAAAGCTCTCTTCAGACTGTTCGGATACAGGAAATTCAGGACCTTCGGTGATGTTCCGTTGCAGAAAAATGCCGTAGATGCGGCCCTGAGCGGGAAATCACTGCTTGCAATCTTCCCGACCGGAGGAGGGAAATCCCTTACGTTCCAGCTGCCTGCCCTCGTTGCCGGCGAAGCCGTAAGAGGCCTTACCGTTGTTATTTCGCCGCTTCAGTCCCTAATGAAGGACCAGGTCGAAAACCTTGAAAAGAAAGGAATCAGCGGCGCTGTCTATATCAACGGTCTTCTGTCCCCGATAGAAAGACGCGACGCTCTGGAAAGAGTGGCCAGCGGAGATGCCTCTATGCTCTACATTGCCCCGGAACAGTTACGGTCAAAGACCATCGAGCGCATTCTCCTGTCAAGAACAATCTCCCGTTTTGTAATAGACGAAGCCCATTGCTTTTCTTCGTGGGGACAGGATTTCAGAATCGAGTACCTCTACATAGGAGAATTCATCCGGGGAATTATGGAGAAAAAGGGGCTGCAGAGTCCCATTCCGGTCTCCTGTTTCACAGCAACCGCCAAGCCTAAAGTCGTCAGCGACATCTGCGACTATTTCGAGGACAGACTTTCCCTCAGGCTTGAGCGTTTCACGACCGACTCGGCAAGGACCAATCTCCACTACCGGGTGCTTTTCCGCGCCTCGAAGGAAGAGAAATATCAGACCCTCAGAGAGCTGCTTTCAGAAGGAGACAGTCCCGCAATCGTTTATGTAACAAGGACAAAGACCGCGGAAGAGCTGGCGAAGAAGTTGTGCGATGACGGTTTCTCCGCAAGAGCATTCCACGGTCAGATGGAAACCCGGGTGAAAGTGCAGAACCAGGAAGATTTTATGGCGAACAAAGTCCGTATAATCGTCGCGACATCCGCTTTCGGAATGGGAGTGGACAAGAGTGATGTTTCGCTCGTGGTTCATTATCAGATTTCGGATTCACTCGAAAACTACATTCAGGAAGCGGGCCGTGCGGGAAGGGACATCCATTCCGAGGCCGACTGCTATGTCCTCTACAACGATGACGACCTGAACAGCCATTTCATCCTTTTGAACCAGTCCAAACTCACATTCAGCGAGATCAATCAGGTTTGGACTGCCATCAAGCAACTCACCTCAAAGCGCTCCACAGTCACAATCTCACCGCTTGAAATCGCTCGCAAGGCCGGATGGGATGAACTGCACAATGTGGAGACCAAAGTCAAAAGTGCTGTTGCCGCGCTCGAAAACGCCGGCTATGTAAAAAGAGGCACGAACTGCCCGAGAATTTTCGCCACCAGCATAAATCCGAGAAATATGGACGAGGCGGCTGCAATGATTGATAGGGAGACAAATTTCACTCAGGAGGAAAAAGTGGATTCCCGCCGCATTATCCATTCGCTCATCTCCGAGCGAAGCCGCGCCGCAGCAGGGACCGCTGATGCGGAGTCCAGGATTGACTACCTCTCGGATATGTTGGGAATCGAGATCGGGACAGTCATACGGGTTGTGGAAAAAATGAAAGCAGCCAGAATTCTGTCAAACGGCGAGGATATGACGGCCTGGATTAAGAGTTCAAGGGGAAAGTCACTGGAAAACTACCTTTCCATTGAGAAATTCCTCTCCGATGAGATCTTCCCGGGCGAGGAGGAAGGAGCGTTCCGGGAGCGGAAAGTGAATCTTAAGGAATTGAACGAAAAGGCGTTGGAGTCCGGGATCATAAAATCCGGCGTAAAGGAAATGCGCACGGTTCTGTTCTATTGGACGATAAAAAAATATGTCGAGAAACATCCGCTTGGAGAAGACAATATTTCGCTCACGCCGCAAACGGGCAAAAAAGAATTCCTGGAAAAGTTCTCAATGCGCGCTTCGCTTTGCAGATTTATACGCGACTCATTCTGGGCAAAAGCCGTAAACGGACAGGATGAGACTCAGATTTCATTCTCACTTGTGGGGCTGATGGATGCCTATAACCGCGAGGGAAACCTTTTCGGCAACGAACACGCTGAAATTCAGGATGTCGAGGACGCTCTTCTTTTCCTGGCCAAGACCGGAGTTGTCTCCATCGAAGGCGGGTTTATGGTGCTTTACAACAAACTGCAGATTGAACGTCTCAAAAAAGACAACCATCTCCGCTACCGGAAGGAGGACTATCAGAGCCTCAATGAATTCTACAGGCAGAGGATTCAGCAGATCCACATAGTCGGCAAATATGCCAATATGATGGTGGGCGACGAGCGGAGTGCCCTTGAGTATGTCCACGACTACTTCACACTGGAATTCAAGAAGTTCATCAGAAAATACTTCGACGCCAGTCAGCAGGATGAGATTTCCCGCAACATCAGTCCCAAGAAGTACCGAGAACTCTTCGGAAGCCTTACGGATGTCCAAAAAGAGATTATCTCGGACAAGGAATCGCAGTACATCGTTGTGCCTGCGGGCCCCGGAAGCGGGAAAACATACGTGCTTGTCCGCAAGCTTGCTTCACTTCTGCTGCTTGAGGATGTCAAGAGCGAGCAGCTTCTTATGCTGACTTTTTCAAGAGCCGCCGCAACGGAGTTCAAAAATCGACTCCGCTCCCTTGTGGGAGGCGCTGCAGAATATGTCCAGATCAAGACTTTCCACTCCTACAGTTTCGATCTTCTCGGACGCCCCGGATCAATCGACGAGTCAGAAAATGTTGTGGAAAAGGCCGTGGAAGCCATTCGGAGCAACTCAGTGGAACGAAGTCAAATCACAAAGGCCATACTGGTGATTGACGAGGCTCAGGATATGGGAGAAGATGAATTCGCCCTTGTGGAACAACTTATTGCAAGGAATGACGCTCAGCTGAGAGTAATAGCGGTCGGAGATGACGACCAGAATATCTACGAATTCAGAGGTTCAGATTCCTCGAATATGCGCACGCTCATCACCAAATACAGGGCAAAAACATACAAACTTCTCAAAAATTTCAGAAGCACAACATCCATAATAGATTTAGCCAACATTTTCGTCCGCTCCATCTCCGCTCGTCTGAAAAACGAGCCGATTTACGGATGCTCGGAAGAGAAAGGCTCAGTAAGGCTTCATCTTCACCAAGGTTCAGATTACTTTGAGAATGCCATTGTTTCCGAGATTTCAAAGGACAAGCCAATCGGGACCACTGCAGTTCTCTGCGCGACAAATGAGAATGCGCTGATACTGACTGCGCTGCTTTCCCGCTGCGGTCACAAGGCCAGGCTGGTACAGTCCAACGACGGATTCAAACTCAGCAATCTGGCTGAGCTGCACTTTTTCATTGAAAAAATCCGGGACACCAACTCAATCAAAATAAGCGAAGAAAATTGGGATGCAGCAATCGATCTGCTCAAGACGGCATTCCGGCGCAGCCAGAACACGGAAACTGCGCTGAACTGCCTCAGGGCATTCTATAACGAGTTCAAAAGGGATAAATATGTAACCGACCTCACCGAGTTCTTGAATGAATCCTCGATAGAAACCTTCTCTTCCAAAGCAGAAGATGAGATAATTGTTTCAACCATCCACAAATCCAAAGGCTGCGAGTATGACAATGTCTATATGTCGCTGGAGGGGATGAAATTCATTTCTGACAGGGAACGTCGTGCAGTTTATGTCGGGATGACAAGGGCAAAGAAACGCCTCTCTATCCATTATGACAATGACATTTTCAAGGGTCTTAAAATCCCGATGCCTGAGATAGACCCACAGAATTATCCGAGTCCGGATGAACTAACGCTGCAACTATCCTTCAAAGATGTTGTCCTGGACGACTTTTTGGGGAAAGAAAGACTGATCTCCAAACTGGTGGCAGGAGATCCGCTCACAGTAATCGAGGACTGCCTCTATACTCATATCAACGGGTATGCGCAGAAAGTCGCCAAATTTTCTGAAAAGTTCCAGAATACCCTCGGCACGCTCCAAGCAAAGGGATATGTCCCCGAGGAAGCAAAGGTGAGATTTGTGGTTTACTGGAGGTATGAAAACAGGGTCGAAACGGCCAACTCGCCAAAATATCTGGAAACGCCGATTGTCCTCGCTGATATAAAACTCAGGAAGAACGACCTCAATAATAAGGATTAAAGAGTCTTTTTTGCGGCGTCCGGAGTTAATGATTAAAGTTCCGTCCTGGTTATTTTTTCGCTGCCCATCTTGAGGCCAAGGGTGTTGAATTTACCTTCCTTGAAGGTTATCATTTCCGCTCCGTAAGGATACAGGACACGGGTGTATTTCGCTTTGTTTGTCACGATTTCGACCTCGAAGGACTCTCCGCCGGCTATTGTGACACCCCACGAAGTGAACCAGGCGTCAAAAGTGCCCCCAGAAATCGTGAACGGAGTGTCGTATACAAGCGTTATGATGTTTGACGCATCACTCGCCATTTGGTCATAATCAAGAGCGTCACCGGAAGCGAGACTGAAATACTGTCCGCCTGCAAACATAAATGGAATTGTGAATTTCACTGAGTTGACCTTCTCATCCGTTGCGAAATTAAGATCGGTGAAAGTGACCTTGTTCAGAGCAACCACCTTGCGGAACCACTGATTGAGCGTTGTCTGAGCCTTATCAAAAGTCTGAGGCTTTGCCACCATTATGAAGGCCGCCGGATCGTAGGTGGAAGCGGTAGGGTGCTGGGTTGAAGGCAGGAGCACTCTGACTCTGGAAAACTGACTCGCCTCGGAAACTGCACTTGACGGATATACTCCGCCGTAGATATAGTTTGTATAGAGTTGTGTTCCATCAAGATTAAACGAAAATGTAGCCTTCTTGTTCCCGTCGGAAAGAGTTGCACTCTCTGAGTCGGCATACGCAGGAGCATTATCCTTATCGCTCGCGCAGAAAATTCTCATTTTCTCTGAAGAAGAGTCCCAGAGGACATTGCGGCTATTGTCAAGGTGGGTTTTGGTCTGAGTTACTTCCGCTGTTTCAGGCTCTTCTGCCGCATAGACCACCAGATTATATTCCTTTTCAACCTGCGCTTTCTGGCAGGAAACAAGTGCCGCCACGACCGCAGCGGCCACCGTAAGTTTTTCAAATATGTTTTTCATTGTCGTTTCTCTTTAGTTGAATGGGCACACGAGAGTCAGATTAGTTTACTGAACAAACGCATGTCAGATTAGTTGACGGGGCACACAAGCGTCAGAGTGTTCCGTTGTCATTAACATCATCGTCGCCATAATTTCCGCCACCGGCTTCGGACCACTGTCCTTCACTTACCGCAAAACCGTATTCGGCAAGAAATCTTTCTTCCACGACGGCAGGAGAAGAGTAGAGAGCCTTTTTTGTCGCTTTTTTCATAGTCTGACCAAATTACACTATTAAAACCGGGGCAAAATTTCGTCAAATGGCGTGCCAACTGACGGAGACCCGATTTTTTCATAAAAATTCGTTTTTCTTAAAATGAATTTTTAACTTTATCCCTCCAGTTTCAAGTGAAATTATTATAACACTATAATCGTCTAATTATGAAAAGATTAGAAGGAAATGTCACCCTCATTACGGGTGGCGGCAAGGGAATCGGATTCGGACTTGCCACTGCATTTGCAAAAGAAGGGTCGAACCTCGTCATCACCGGAAGAACGCTTTCCAGGCTCACAAGCGCAAAGGAACGCCTTGAGGCCGAGTATGGAGTGGAGGTGCTCCCCATAGTTGCCGACGGCGCTGATGAAGAGTCGGTCAAGAGCGTTGTGAAGACCGCTCTTGAGCATTTCGGAAAAATCAACACCCTCATCAACAACGCCCAGACCTCAAAGTCGGGTCTTCCGCTAGTGGAGCACACCAAGGAGGACTTCGACCTCGCCATCTACTCGGGGCTCTACGCCGCATTCTTCTATATGAGGGAGTGCTTCCCGGCGTTGAAACAGACACGGGGAAGCGTCATCAACTTCGCTTCCGGGGCGGGACTTTTCGGAAAACTCGGACAGAGCTCCTACGCCGCCGCGAAGGAAGGCATCAGGGGACTTTCGAGGGTTGCCGCCGCGGAATGGGGGCCTGACGGAGTGAGGGTCAATGTGGTTTGCCCGCTTGCTATGACTGAGAGCCTCCAGGAGTGGAAAAAGAACTATCCGGAGCTTTTCGAGAAGACCATCCAGGGCATTCCGCTCGGGCGGTTTGCAGATCCTGCCGACGACATCGGAAGAGTCTGTGTTTTCCTCTCCAGCGAGGATGCGCACTATGTGACCGGCGAAACCATCACCCTACAGGGCGGCAGCGGATTAAGACCATAAAGAGGACCTCTTCTCAACCCTCATTCATCAAAAAGAAAAGTATGAAAAAGGAAAAAGACATCAAGCGGAAGAAGCGGTCGCCGTGGCTGCAGGTGGTTTATATCCTGCTGATATTCGCGACTTTGGCAGTATGCTATTTTCTCCCTGCACAAAGTCTTGAGAGCCTTCTGCCGGAAGGCGTCGTAAGGCTCAGGATTGCCTATCCTGTGGCCGCTCTCGCGCTTTTCGGGGCCTATCTAGGCATCGGATGGAAGTTCACCCTCGCGCTGCTTCTTTCCTGCACCGGAGACGCGATGGGGGCGATGGGAAGCTTCATCGGGCAGATGGGATATTTCGCCCTCGCCCACGCCTTCTACATCTGGGCGTTCGCAGAAATGCTATATAAATCGAGGCATTCTGCAGCAGTGGAATGTGTGCAGGAGGACGGTTCCAACGGCAGGCAGGGAAAAGGAGTCTCCTCCGCCGGGAGTGATTTCCGCCGCTCGCCGCTTTACAAGGGACTCTCGGTTGCGGCAATCGCCTCCGCCCTGGTCGCAATCGCGGTAATCGTCATCCCATCAATCCCCGAAGTCTCGCTTCGCTGGGGTTGCAGCGTCTATGCTGCGCTGATTGCAACGATGACCCTCCTTGCCCTTCTGCAGCGCCGCTCCACGCTCTTTTCCGTCGGCGCGGCCCTCTTTCTCATCTCGGATTTCATCCTCTCCTGGAACAGGTTCGTCTCTCCCGTTGCCGGCGAAAAATACCTCATTATGCTCCCCTACTACGCCGGGCAGGCTCTTCTGTGGCTTGGTGCAGTAAAAAGCCGGGAGGATTGCGAGAACCCTTCCGGCTTTACCAAATAAATTACAAAGGCAGTATAGATTAAAACTTCTTGACCCCGTCAACAGTCACAGTTGCATTTGTGCCCTCGACATTCCACAATGTGTCGCCGCTGACCTCGCCTGCTACAAATCCGCCAACCGTGCAGTTTTTGACAACTACAGCATAATTGCCGGAAGTGTTCAACTGACTGTCAATCTCGATGGCAGCTTTGCCCTTGCCCTCCGGAATATTTGTAGCCTTGAAGGTGCAGTCGGAGAAAGTAGCAGTCTGATTCAGAGAAGATGTTTCATTATAAACCTTCACGGCCTTGCCCATTGTGTCGAATGTGCAACCTGTGAAAGAGATGTTCTGGGAGCCGTATGTCCAAATGCAATACTCATAGCTGCTCTGCTTGAATGTGCAGTTTTCAAATGCAGCGGTTGCGGCATACATAGTCGGCTTGCCCTCGATGACGCAGTTTTTGTAGGTCACACTTTTTGAATGCTGAATGCCGATGTAATTGCCTGAACTGTTCTTCCAAGAAAGATTCTCGAATGTCACGCTCAGGTCGCCGTAAGTCACAGCGGAGTTTGCCTCGATGATTGCATCCTTGCTCGCGCCCTTAACGGTGATGCCGTCAGCAGCCGCGGTAGGGAGTGTGTAAGTGCCGGCAGCAAGTTCAACAACTGCATTCTCTGTCAAAACAGCAGCTGCAAGAGCCTCGCTTGTGGAAACGGTCTGGCTAAACACTATGGTCGCCTCTCCGGAATTATTGGACTCGGTAGGCGTAACGCCATACGTCTCTTGCTTTCTGCCAATGTAGTTATTGGCGTTGAATTTCGCTTTGTCCGTGTAGCCCTTGTAGTTATGAGTCAAATCAATCGTAATGGTGACGCCCGCTATAGTACAATCCTTGACCGTATCATTCTGCTGAGCGATTCCGACAATGCCGCCAAGGTCGCGATAACCCTTGACAGTGACATTCTTGACTGAGCAGTTGGAAATCACATAGCTAGATGACTCACCCCACATACCCAGAATGCCACCGACCTTGTCGCCATCGTCATATGAGCCGTCAGACTGCAATGCTGCAGCCGCGACCAGTTCAGCATTCTCAACAGAGCAGTTGGTTATTGAGCAGTAACCGGATCCGACAACGCCTCCGACATAATGAGTGCTCTTTACAGTAGCATCGATAACATTAATATTATCTGCAGTTGAAGTATAAAGATTACCGACTGCAGTACCACAGCTGCTGCCTGTACCTTCGGTTACTTCAGAAACAATCTCAGCGCCGTTAATTGTGAAATTCTTTACTGAACCGTTAAGAACGCGGCCGAACAAGCCCAAATTGGCTTTCTGCTCAGCAGAATGAACATAAAGATTGGAAATTGTATAATTCCCTCCGTCAAAGGTTCCCTCGAAAGAATTGGCATCCGTTCCAATCGGAGTCCAAGCAACATTGCAAAGGTCTATGTCGTTCTGAAGCTTGACTGTCTTTCCTTCGAAAGTAGTGCCGGCATTGGTCTGCTGTGCCACCCACGCAAGCTCGGAAGCCTTGGTGATGAGGTAGTTGCCCTCTGCGTCCACAGAAGGCTCGCTTACAGAGCCGTCCCAGATTTCAACATCATAATCAGGCTCCTCAAATGCAGGGTCAACGACGAGGTTGAAATTGGCCTCAGAGGTGAAGAGATTGCCGAGGATGTTCGTGCGATAGTTGCCCTGAAGCGGGATGTTCGGCACTGAAACGGTGTTGATTGCAGCATCGGCGCTGTCATAGATGTTCAGAATGGCGTCAGAAAGGCTCTTGGCGTCCTTGCCGACGAGAGCATAGTTCATTGCCACATAGCCGTAGTCGGTGGTGCCGACGGTAAGGTCCTCCTCCGGGAGAGCGGCAAGAGTGAACTCTGCATCTTCGCTTCCGCTCACTGAGCCGTCAACAAGGTTGAGCTCCGTTGCAAGGCCGGTGAGTTTCACTGAAGACTTCTCGACTTCGATGCCTGCGTTCT
>CAVAMP010000027.1:0-34080 GCA_963589825.1 Flexilinea sp.
GCGAGCTGGGTTCAGAACGTCGTGAGACAGTTCGGTCTCTATCTGTTGTGGGCGCAGGAAGTCTGCGGAGGTCTGACCTTAGTACGAGAGGACCGGGTTGGACGAACCTCTGGTTTACCGGTTGTGGCGCCAGCTGCACCGCCGGGTATCCACGTTCGGTTAGGATAAGCGCTGAAAGCATCTAAGCGCGAAGCCATCTCCAAGATGAGACTTCCATTGAGGGTCGTGGGAGACTACCACGTTGATAGGCAGGAAGTGTAAAGACAGTGATGTCAAAGCTGACCTGTACTAATTGCCCGAAACCTTCTAAATGAATATTTACCTTCTAATAGCGGTTCAAAGTTATTTTGAGATGGATGCAAGGCGGACGAGTGAGGAACGAGGGAGCTACCTAGTGGTAGTGACCGAGCGACGATATCGAAGTCCAACGCAGCAGACGCTCAAAAGAACGCAGAACCCCTTCTCTCAAAGATATATTGTGGCGGTTAAAGCGCCGGGGTCCCACCTCATCCCATTCCGAACTGAGAAGTTAAGCCCGGCCGCGCCGATGGTACTGCACTACCATGTGGGAGAGTAGGTCGCTGCCACTCTTTGGAATCCCGGTTGAGTTTCTCAATCGGGATTCTTTTTTTTGTTAAGGCGCTACAGCGCCGTGCGGAGTCTTTGATGTATTGGACTTGTATTATTTCTATTCTTGTCGAAAGGCTGCCGGTCATTTTTATTCTTGGAAAAATTATTAGTAACTTCGCGGGATATTTGTTTTAATTAT
This sequence comes from Flexilinea sp., assembly GCA_963589825.1. Classification (GTDB taxonomy): domain Bacteria; phylum Bacteroidota; class Bacteroidia; order Bacteroidales; family UBA932; genus Cryptobacteroides. Next base: position 770 of record CAVAMP010000027.1, read on the forward strand.
CAGTGGGAATGAGAAAAATTTCTTCCTTGCCGGCAATTCTGCTGGCAGTTTTGTGTTTCGCGGCCTCTTGCGAAAAATCAGTGGAGAACAATGACGGAAGCGCTGCCGCAGTGGAAATCAAATCCGTCGTCTGGACGCTTGACTCCCTTGCGACAACCGTCGGCGGGAAACCCCGCACCGAATACACCTATACCCTCTGGCTCTCCCCGACTGAGGACCTTACGGACAAGGAGGGAATGATTCTCGCGGATGACTATGTCTGCGCCAGCATTACCGGCTCGGCTAAGCCTGCGGGCGATTTCGCCCTCTCTTCAAAGGCCGTGACGCTCAGCTACGGCGCCCTCACAGTGGACGCCTCCACCTTTGCCAACTACTCCGTCGCCGAACTTTATGTCAACCTCCAGTCAGACAACGTCGTGGACTTCAGGGCTACTGTGACTCCGAAAGTCGGCGAGGGCGCATTCACTGTTAACTACCACGGATTCTGCCACAGGTGGCCTGAGGAGGTGTCTGCAAAAGGGCAGCGCATCACGCTCGACAGGGTGCCGTTCTTCTACTACGCCGGCCCTACCAAGGCGGACTCCACAGTCACGGAGTACTACCTCCTGCTTTCCAGCGCCGATGTGACCGGAGACAGCGCGGCTGAGGCGGCGCTCACCGGGGAAGGCTATCTTCTCTGCATCGACCTTTACGCCACCCCGGAAACTGAGAACAAAAAACACCTCCCGAGCGGAGTCTATTCCCGCGCAAGCGCTGCAGCAGACCATGTCTGGACAACCGGAAACTCTATGATTGAGCACTACGACGCTTCTCTTGCCAGAACCTCCTTCCAGCTGGGGCAGAGCGATATAGAACTCACCGAGGACGCCGACGGAGTGTACAGCTTCAAGGTCGCCTTCCAGAACTCGGACTACGGCGTGGACACCCTCTGCTTCAGCGGGACGCTTCCTTCGCCGAAAGACCTCACCCTTCCGCAGTACTCGCTTCCTCAGTATGAGGGAGATGTGAACTTCACCGGAGTGAAGGCTACGGGAATATATATGGGAAATATGCTTCAGGGCGCAGCCGGAATGATGGAGATTGTAGTGTATGACCAGAACTACCTCGACGACAAGGTCGGAGGGCAGGGCGTCATCCTCATCGTTTTCGCGGACCTCTTCACCAACTCACGTGAAATCAGGGTTATGCCGGGCGACTACAAGATGAAGACCGACTTCACCTATATGTCCTGGATGCCTGCGACCGAGGTTTCCTACAGTGGCAGCGTTTTCGCTCTCGGAACCTACGGAATGGTCAACGACGGCTCCCGCAACGGCCTGTACTCATACGCAAAGAGCGGAAGCATTAAAATCAGCGAAGTCACCGACGGCTACCACGTGGAGTGGGACCTCGTCTCCGGATACGGCTACAGCATCAAGGGTGAATACACCGGAAGCATCCCTGTGGAGGACCAGTCCGACGACGACACAAAAGACGACGGAACATCCACGCTTGAAAAGGACTATGAGCTTGACCTCAGCTCAATTGAATCCGCAAAACTTAGAGTTGACGACAACATATTCGTAATCGGCTACGGCACCTTCAAACCGGTTTCCGACTACAATTGCGGCCACCAGTTCATTGACCTCGGCGGTTTCAGCGGAAACGGCCCTGAGGGAGACGCAGTGCGCCTTGAACTCCTGACCAATCCGGGCGAGGAGTACCAGGTGAATGTCGGAAAATATGAAATCACCCCTGAGCGCCATCCGGCCTACTTCATCCCTGGATGGGCGGTTAAGGGCTCCTTCTACGAATACGGAGAACTGGACGGAACCACCTTCAAACACTATTACGGGGGGCAGGGCGAGTCCGGCAAGTGGTACTACTATATGGATGCCCACGCGGCTTTCTACACCGGAGCCATAACAATCTCCGAGGCCGATGGCGGACAGTACCACATCAGCATCGAGACCTACGATGTGCGCGGGCACAAGATTACAGGGGAGTGGACAGGCCCGATTGAGCTTCCCGAAAAACAGAATTAAGGTAAAGTGCGAATATTATGAAAAGCATCAGATTTTCCCTGCAGGGCAAAGCGGCGGCCTTCATCGCGGCTGCCGGCCTTCTTCTTTGCTGCAACAAGGCAATTGAAACCCCTGACTCCCCGAAACCGACTCCGGACCCTACACCGGACCCGACCCCGGAAGAGGTGGACCCGACCCCTGCACAGGGCATCAGCAACCAGTTCCAGTACAATAGCGCCGACCTTATAGACATTCGGTCCGTCATCTGCGTCAATGACTCCAAGGCTCAGACCGGTGAGATTTTCCTCTCTCCGAGGGAGGGAATAAGCACCGTGGAGGGCGTTCTCGAAACCGATGACTATCTCTACCTCAAGTGTGCTTACACTGACGAGACCGGCGTCGTGGACACGACGAAGACTTTCGAGCTCACCTACGGGGACTTCACCGTTAACGACAGGACCTTCACGGGCAAGGAGCACAAGGTGAAGGTGGTGTTCTCCGTTTCCGCAAAATCGTCCTGGCAGACGAGTGTGCTTGACGGAGTGACGATTTCAATCGACTACATCAACACCCCCGACGAGTACATTTTCGCCCGCTACAGCGGACAGGTTTATCTCTGCACCCCTTTGGTGGAGCTTAGCAACCAGATGATCCTCGCGGAGAACGAGGAGGCGATCGTGCCTCTAAAGAGTGCCGTCTGCCTCATCCACGAGACCTTCGACCTTAACAGCTGGTATATCTACTCCGAGGAAGGCGTCACCGCCTACGACGAGGACAAAGCCTATGCGCTCCTTGTCACGGCTCCCGGAAAGGACGAGACCTTCGACCTTTCAAAGACCGGCGGCTCCTACAATGTAAGGGCTGCGGGATGGGACAGCGCGGCATCCGGAGTTGCCACCTTGAAGGCTGAAAAGAACAAGGTCACGGTTGCCGTTGACGGCGAGGATATCGACGGAGTTACCCTCAGGGCCGACTACGAGGGGGCAGTGAGGTATGAATATGCCTGCGACAACGCCTTCAGTCAGCCGGACGGCGAGTCAGTCGAAATCAGCAAAATCTTCCGCGAGACCTACGGAACGGCCACCTACTATTTCGCATTCGGCTCCAATGCAGCAGCCGAGACCCCTGCGGACCTCACCTCGGGAGACTACGCCCTCTTCCTTGAAGTGCCTCAGAGCGTGCTTGACGCCCAAATCGACAAGGACAACTTCACTTTCCCCGAAGGCTTCAAGGCTACGCTCTACGACTATAAGACCTACTCCACCTACTCATGGAGCGCCTCTGACGCCGACAAGAACAGCGTTTTTGTCCTCAGAAGCGAGCCGAACGGAGGCTCCGACAAACTCTACATCCGCTACAACCTCATCTTCAAGGATGCCGCAGGAGAGGATATAAACGTCTATATGACAGGCTATCTCAACATAGTGAACGCCAACATCCCAGACCTTACCCCGGAGAAGCCGTTTGAGTCCAAGATTACCATAACCTCCCTTGACGGAGAGACTCTTCTGGACTGGACCATCACCGAGATGCAGCTACGCCACTACACGTCAAAATCCACCACCGACATCAAGGATTTTGTCGGCGAGAAAATCGGCAATGGCTATGCCTTCTATTTCGTAAGTTCCAGAACGGAGTCAAACGGAGGAGTGGACGAGTGCAACGGCACTCCGGTCTTCACCCTTCCGAAAACTAAGGTGAACACTCTCGACAATTACCAGCTTAACGACAACAGCACCATCTGGGGCTTCCAGTTTATGAACTCCAACCTCTCCCAGACTGACGGAGTGTATGCGAACTCCGTGTATGCCGCCACAAAATACGGCATCTGGAGATGCCCTGACGACGCCCGCCTCACAGTCACGCAGGACGGGAAGAACTGGGTGTTCAAGTTCGTTATGACTGACTGGGGAACGTTCGGAAGCTCAACGGATTACTCTACCATCCCGATGACTGCTCCGACAAAACTGTCCGGAACCAAGAATGTCCTCACCATCGAGTGGAGAGGACCGGCCACGAAGTACACCGGAACAAAGAAAAACGACCTCACGGACGAGGACTATTAATATTTACTGGACGGCAGACCTGAAGGAAAACACCTCTGCCGCCCTTTTGTTTTGAGAAAATGTCAAAGAAGATTCTATCAGCAATTCTGCTCTCTCTCTGTTACCTCGCGTCCGCCTTTGCGCAGAATACTCTGCACATTGAAGGAACCGTCACCGACTCCGACGGAGAACCTGTCACGGGAGCGTATGTGATTATCGAGGGGACCCAGACGGGAGCGTCCACCGACATCGACGGAAAATACTCCATCGACGCCGCCCCGGACGCCATCCTTCAGTTCTCCACCATCGGCTTCAAGACCCTCACTGTGCCGGTTGGGGGACGCTCGACGATTAACGTAACTCTTGAAGCGGACGCCGTGGCGCTTGACGACGTGATTGTCGTCGCGTTCGGTACGGCAAAGAAGGACGCCTACACCGGCTCCGCCACGGTCATCAAGTCAGACGACATTGCAAAGAGCCAGCAGAGCAATGTGGCTCAGACACTTGCGGGAAAAGTCGCCGGCGTGCAGCTCACCAACTCCTCCGGTCAGCCGGGCTCCTCGCCTTCCATCCGCGTGAGGGGATTCAGCTCCCTGAACGCCGGGAATGACCCTCTGTGGGTTGTGGACGGGATGCCTTACTCTGGGGACCTCGGTAACATCAACCCCGCCGACATCGAGTCCATCACCGTGCTCAAGGACGCCGCCTCCAACTCCCTCTATGGAGCGAGGGGTGCGAACGGAGTCGTGATGGTGACAACCAAAAAGGCAAAAGGAAGCAAGACCGTAATAAACTTTGACGCGAAATGGGGAGTCAACTCCCGCGCGACCCAGGACTACGAGTACATAACCGACCCTGCGCAGTACTACGAGACTCACTACGGCGCCCTCAAAAGCTACTACCTCAGCCAGGGCTCGAGCGAGGCCGCCGCGCACCAGAAAGCCAACAGCGTCGTGGCCGGATCCATCGACGAGGGCGGCCTGGGCTACCAGGTGTTCACCGTCCCTGACGGACAGGACTTCATCGGAAGCAACGGCAAGGTGAACCCGCAGGCGACCCTCGGACGCAGCGTCGTGTACAAGGGCGAGGAATACTGGATTCAGCCGGACAACTGGGTGAACGCAGCCTACAGAAATTCCCTCCGCCAGGAATACAACGCCTCCCTCGCGAGCACCAGCGACAAGACCTCGATTTTCGTCTCCCTGGGCTACCTGAACAACGAAGGAATCGCCTACAACTCCGATATGGAGCGCTACACCGCAAGGGCCCGCTTCGACTACGAGGCCACCTCCTGGCTCAAACTCGGAGTGAACTCCAACTACTCCCACTTCCGCTACAATCAGATTTCCGACAGCGGAGAAAGCGGATCTTCAGGAAATGTCTTCGCCTACACCTCCACAATGGGCCCGATATATCCCCTCTACATCCGCGACGCTGCGGGGAACATCCTCTACACCGAAGGCGGAATAATGAGGTATGACTACGGAAACGGCGAGAACGCCGGAATGGAGCGCTCGCTCTTCCCCAACGGCAACGCCCTCTCCGACTCCCGGCTCAACGAGTCGCTCTCCGAGGGAAACGCCTTCAACGGCACGGGCTATTTCGACATAACCTTCCTCCGCGACTTCAAGTTCACCGTGAATGCCGGAGTTGCCCTTGACGAAACCCGCTCCACAGCCACCTACAACCCTTATTTCGGCCAGTTCGCGAGCGAAAACGGAATCGTCTCCAAGGCTCACGGCAGAACCATCGACTTCAACACCCAGCAGATTCTGAACTACTCCAGGCAGCTGGGCCGCCACAACGTGGAGGCGATGGCGGGTCACGAGTACTACCAGTCGAAATACTACACCCTCTCCGCAAGCAAGAGCAATATGCTCACCCAGACCAACGACGAGCTTGCCGGGGCCATCATAGACCGCCAGAGCGCGGATTCCTACCGCACCGACTACTACAACGAGGGCTGGTTCACCCGCGTCCAGTACGACTACGACTCCCGCTACTTCCTTTCGGGGTCATACCGCCGCGACGCCTCCTCCCGCTTCCACCCGAAGCACCGCTGGGGCAACTTCTGGTCCCTTGGCGGCGCGTGGGTCCTGAACAGGGAGAAGTTTATGGAACAGACATATTCCTGGCTGGACATTCTCAAACTCAAGGCATCCGTGGGCTCGCAGGGTAACGACAACATCGGAAACTTCCGCTACACCGACGTCTATACCATCGAAAACGCCAACGGAAACGTCTCCACCGTCTTCAGCTCGAAGGGAGCGGAGAACATAACCTGGGAGACCAACACCAACATAAACGCCGGCGTGGAGTTCGGATTCCTCCGCGGAATGATTTCAGGAGGGCTGGAGTACTTCGTCCGCAACACGACCGATATGCTCCTTTCCTTCCCTGTGGCCCCTTCAATGGGATATTCCTCCTACTATGCCAACGTCGGGGATATGAGAAACCAGGGCGTGGAATTCGAGGTCAACTACACTCCGTTCCGAAAGGACAACTTCCAGTGGGACATCAACCTCAATATGACCCACCTCCGCAACCGCATAACGATGCTTCCGGAGGAAAGGAAGACCAAGAGCGCCGAGGGATATTCGGGCTTTGTCAGCGGCAACACCTTCTATGGAGAGGGCCTTTCGATGTACACCTTCTATATGAAAAAGTACGCGGGAGTGTCTGAGGACGGACTTTCTATGTGGTATATGGACACCACCGACGAGAACGGAAACATTCTCGGCAGGACCACCACCACCGAATACACCTCCGCCACCGACTACATCTGCGGCAACCCTATCCCGGACCTTTACGGAGGATTCTCAACGGACCTCAGGTTCTACGGATTCGACCTCAGCGTCGCATTCAACTACCAGATAGGAGGCCTCGCATACGACTCGGGCTACGCGGAGGCAATGTACTCCCCGGCCAACAAATCCACGGGAATGAACTGGCACAAGGACATCCTCAAGGCCTGGAGCAGCACAAACACCTCCTCTTCCATTCCGCGCCTTCAGTATGAGGACCAGAACCAGAACGGCACCTCTGACCGTTTCCTCACCGACGCAAGCTATCTGAACCTTCAGAACATCAACTTCGGCTACACGATTCCGGCGAAATACACCCGGAAGGTGAAAGTGGAGAAAGTGAGGGTTTACCTCAGCTGCGAAAACGTATGGTACTGGTCGCGCAGAAAGGGCTTTGACCCGCGCCAGTCCTACACCGGCACCACCTCGCAGGCCACCTACTCGCCTGTGCGCACGATTTCCGGAGGTCTGACCGTACAGTTCTAAAAGAAAAGGAGATGAAGAGTATGAAAAGAAATATATTTTTGAAAGCGGTTTTCGCAGCATCCCTCTGCCTGTCCCTTTGCGGCTGCATCAAGGAGGCGACTCTGACCTCCGGCGCGACGGCCTCCCAGGTCACAGTGGAAACCAACATCGAAGGCATCCCGGCTTCGCTCGTCCAGGCGGGATCGACGGGGTACGGCAGCGCGTGGGACTTCTCCCTTCCTGCCATCCACCTTGCCACCGAGTCTATGACCGGAGACCTCGTGATTGCCGGCAACACCAGCTACGACTGGTTCTCCCAGTGGGGCTCAAACATCGCTCTCGGAGCGGAATACGCGGTGGGCGTTCTCACCTGGAACAACTACTACAAATGGATTATGTCAGCCAACAGCGTCATCGGGCTCATCGGCTCGGAGGACCTCTCCTCTCTTGACGAGACGAACCGCACCTATCTTGGCTTCGCATACGCCTACAGGGCACTTTTCTACCTCGACCTCGTGCGCCTGTACGAGTTCAAGGAGAACAAATACACCAGCGCCCCGGCTCTGAAGGGCCTCGGAGTGCCGATCGTCCTTCCCGAGACCACCGAGGCGCAGGCCAAGAACAACCCTCGCGCGAAGGTGAGCGACATTTATGACACCGTCATATTCCCGGACCTCGAAAAGGCCGAGAGCCTCCTTTCGACCTACTCCGCCGCAAGCAAATATGAAATCTCGCTTGCCGCAGTCTACGGGCTTGAGGCGAGGGCCTTTCTTGAAAGGGCCACTTCCCTCGAAGAGGACGGGGACGAAACCGTGTCGGCGGAATATTATAAAAACGCCGCGGAGTATGCCCGCAAGGCCATTTCCGCAAGCGGCTGCACCCCGCTCACCCAGGAGCAGTGGGAAGACCCCAAGAGCGGATTCAACGACGCCACGGCCAACGACTCCTGGATCTGGGGCCTCGCGCTTCCTAGCGAAAGCGTGTCGAACCTTCTGTGCTTCACGGCGCATATGAGCACCGAGAACTCCTGGAGCGCCTACGGCTACGACGTCTGCCGCTCCATCAACCGCAACCTCTACAACAGCATCAGCGACTACGACTTCCGCAAGCACTCCTGGCTCAACCCTGACCGTAGCGTCTATGACTACCAGAGCTGCCGCGAGGACGGGAAGACCTACTTCAAGGAGACTCTCGAGGACTATGCGAACATCAAGTTCCGTCCGGCCCAGGGCAACTACAAAGAGTACAAGACCGGAGGCGCCGCAGACCACCCGATGATGAGGGTCGAGGAGATGTATTTCATTGAGGCTGAGGCCACTGCACACTCTTCCCTTTCTGACGGAGTGCGTCTTCTCAACGAATTTATGAACTCCTACAGGATGACTGACGGAGTCAAGTACGACTGCACCCCGCAGTCCTCCTCCCTCAAGGGATTCACCAACGAGCTCATCCTCCAGAAGAGAATTGAGTTCTGGGGCGAGGGAATAGTTATGTTCGATATGAAGAGGCTCAACATCTCCTCCAAGAGGGGATATGTGGGGACCAACGCTCCGGCATCCTATCGGATCAACTGCGACGGAAGGGCGCCGTACTGGAACCTTGTGATTTCCCGCGGCGAAACTCAGAACAACCCCGTGATAGCCACCCAGAACAACCCCGACCCGTCGGAGGTGGTGCCTTTGTGGAACAACTAATTAAGCGGAAAGATTTATGAAGACAGCAAGAAATATAATTTTGGCTTCCCTCTCCCTTGCGGCGGTGGTTTCAGCCTGTGCGCAGGAGGACCTCTACCAAAGAGGTGAGGAGGAAAACGAAGGCACCTACGGAGTCTATTTCCCGTCCCAGACCAGCCCGACCACAGTTGAACTGGAGCCTGAAGAGGCCACCGAAGTGACCTACAGGGTGCGCAGGACCAACTGCCTGGACGAAATCACCGTGCCTGTGGAGGTGTCGGTGAGCGAAGAGGGCATCTTCGACATTGCCCCGATTCATTTCGAGGCCGGAGCGGAGGAGACCACCTTCCGCGTCAGCTTCCCCGAGGCCGTTGTGGGCACAACCTACAGCTGCACCATCTCGATGACGGACCCGCAGTATGTGAAAATCTACTCCCCGCGCGAAAAATCCCTTTCATTCACCGTGGTCCGCGCAGGATGGAACATAGTTACCGGCGCAGGCGAACAGACCAAGGGAAAATGGAGGGACGACATCATAGGAGATGTATTCTCACTGAACACATCCACATTCACCCGCAACCCGGAGATTGAGGTGGAACTCTACGAGAGGGACGATATGAAGGGCTACTACAGGATGAAAATCTATGGCGGGAAAACCTTCCTCAAGGCCCTTGCGGGAGGCGCGGGAGACGTTAACGTCGCCGACAACACCGACGCCTGGTCGTATGTCGACGCGCGCGACCCCGAGAAAGTCTATCTTCCGCTCCAGAAGACCGGCCTTACGTTCAGCTCCTCCTACGGCGAGATTTCCTTCGGGTCCTACGTTCCGGAGAACTTCTCGATGGACGAGACCGCAGCGCAGTACGGCACTCTCAAGGACGGGGTCATCACCTTCCCGGTTTCCAGCATAATGTTCACGATGGAGAGTATGAGCGGCAGCTACTACACGGTCAACTCCAACGGAGCCACCCGCCTCGTGCTCCCCGGCTACACCGTCCCTGACTACAGCGTTTCGCTCACGAAGTCCAAGAACGAGAACGGCGAGGTCGAGATTGCCGTGACTCTTGCCGCCGACGCGAAAAAAGTGAAGTACGCCTACTTCGAGGGCACGCTTGACGACGACGCGGCGAATATGAAGGCTCAGGACCTGGACGGGGGAGTGAGCAGTTTTGAGGGCGAAATCACCGCCTCCGGCACCTTCATCCCTGAGTGCCCGGGGACGGGGAAATATACCCTTGTCGGCTGCGTATATGATGCCTCCGATGTTTTCCGCGACTATGTCTATATTTCCTTCGGATATGTAGCCGATGGGGACAGCGTCCCAGTGGACATACACTTCGGCCTTGAGGGCACGAACGAGTATGCAGGGCAGGGAGTCAGCACCGACAACGCCGGCAAATTCTATGTCTATGGCGAGGACATCGAGTCCATAACCTACGGACTCTACAAAAAGAGCAAGGCACAGAGCGACCCCGAGTCCCTTCTGGACAACAGCGGAGAGGACTTCACCGAGGAGGAAATCCAAAAGGTGAACGACAAATACTACAGCGTGATGATTACGGGCCTTAACGGAGCCACCGATTACACCCTGGTTCTCCGGGCCAGCAACGGCTACGAAACAGTGCTCCTCACCCAGGACTACACCACCACAGGCACCTTCAACCCGGGCCTTGAGACGGACTACACCTACTCCTCCTTCCTTACCACCAACCCTTCCCGCGCGAAGGTGACTTCCACATCGTGGAACTGCTACGCCCTGCAGCTGATGGACTCCAAGCCTCAGCGCCGCTTCATCGGCAAGGTGAACTTCTCCGACAACTCTTCCCTCTCGGGAAGCGGACTCCAGATGCTTAACGTAGAGGGACTTACGGGAGTGGAGTACGACAGCGGCGGAAAACTTCTCGCCGCCTACATCCCTGACTCCTACCAGTTCGAGGGCTACCTCGGCACCCTTGCCCTTTATGTGGACCAGACCAACACCATCGGCGAGAAGAACGGCGAGACCGTGTTCACGGGCTACCTCGTTGACGAGGACGAGTCGAACGTCTATATGTCCTGGGGAATCTTCTTCGGCGAGGTCGCTGACGGCTACCTCTACGGCGTGCCTTCCCCTATGATGCAGTCCGAGGGCTACACCTGCCGCTACCTCTACACCGCTTCGAACAACACTCTCTATTCCCTTATGACACAGATACTTCTCGTGGACCCGGAAAAGGATATGGGAGGACTTCCGGGAGCGCCGGAGAATCTCGGAACGGAGATTATGGAAATCCCTCTGTCGCAGTTCAGCATCCCGAACAATCTCCCTCTGAGGGCTCTGGGAGGGCCGGAAAGATTCAGAATCCCTGACACCTTTAAACAACTCTGATGACGATGAAAAAGACAATATATATAATAGTGGCGGGGCTTTCCGCCCTCTCGCTTGCGGGCTGCTCCGCAGAGGCTCTTCAGTCCGGGGAAGATACCCCCGCGGGGGCCGAGACGAAGGCTATGATGAAAGTCTGCAACAGCTCGAAAAATGCCAACGAGGGCGTCCTGGTCGTGAAACTGGACGAAGACGCCGCGGCGCAGGTTGAGGCTCTGGGCACAGGACGCCGGGAGCGCTCCGGAGTTGAGGCCATCGACGCCGTTATGGATGAGATAGGAGCAGTTTCCATCGAAAGGGTGTTCCCTGTGAACAAGGCCACAGAGGCCTCCGCAAGGGCTGCGGGGCTGCACAGATGGTACCTTGTGAGGTTCCCTTCGGAGCAGAATCTTGACGGAGCGGCAGAGGCTCTCGCCGCAGTTTCCTCCGTTACGAAACTTCAGTTCAGCGCACGCCTCTCCAAAGCTTCCGACGGCAAGGTCTATCCTTTCCACGGAGAGGGCGCACCCACGAAATCTATGGTTAAAGGTCCCTACAACGACCCCAACCTCTTCTGGCAGTGGCACTACATCAACAACGCCGACCAGGCAATCGCAACGGATTCCCGCAAGGGGATGGATGTGAACGTGGCCGAGGCGTGGTCGCTCACAGGGGGAGACCCTCGCGTTATTGTGGCAGTGCTTGACGAGGGAGTGAAATACACCCACCCCGACCTTGAGGAGAACATTTGGACCAACCCTTCCGAGAAGGACGGCGACGGGGAGGACAACGACGGGAACGGATATGTCGACGATGTCCACGGCTACAATTTCGTCGATGACGGCCCGATTACCTGGAACAAGAGCGTAACCTCCGGCAGCACAAAGACTTCCGACACGGGACACGCCACCCACGTCGCCGGCACGGTTGCCGCCGTGAACAACAACGGCATCGGAGTCTGCGGCATCGCGGGCGGAACCGGAAAGGGGGACGGAGTGAAGATTATGTCCTGCCAGATTTTCTCCGGCGGAGTCTCCGCATCGGACTACAACGCCGCGCGCGCCGTGAAATATGCAGCCGACAACGGAGCCTGCATCCTTCAGTGCTCCTACGGCTACGAGGGCTATGACATCACCTCCGACTATCTCTTTGAAAAGCAGGCGCCGCTTCTTTGCGACGCTCTCGAATACTTCTTCTCGAAGAAAAACTGCGACGCCCTCGAGGGCGGAATAGCGATTTATTCCGCAGGAAACGAGTCCAAGAGCATCTCTAACTACCCGGGAGCCTACAGGGAGTGCATCTCCGTGACGGCAGTGGGCCCTGACGGACTTCCGGCCTACTACACCTGCTACGGCCTCGGGTGCAACATCGCGGCTCCGGGCGGCGAGACAGTCGGGTTCTCCGGCGAGGAAAAGGCCGGGGTGCTTTCGACCGTATGCTCGGAGTGGAGCGACGGGGAGGACTACGGCTATATGCAGGGAACCTCTATGGCCTGCCCTCACGTTTCGGGAGTGGCGGCTCTGGGCCTTTCGTATGCCCTCAAGCGCGGCAAGACCTTCACCCGCGACGAGTACATATCCCTTCTGCTTTCATCGGTGAACGACATCGAGTCCCGCTTCATCGGCACCAAGAAGACCTCGGGGACAATTGACCTTGAGAACTACACCGGCGGCAAGATGGGAACCGGACTTACAGACGCTACGAGGCTTCTTCTTGCCATCGAGGGCACCCCGTGCCTTACGGTTGCGACAGGGAAACTCCAGCTTCTCTCCCTCGAGGAGTATTTCGGCGGCTCAGCCCAGTCGCTCACCTACACGGGAGTGGAGATGGACGGGAGCGCGGTGGAGGCGCTCGGAATGCCTGAGGCTCCGAAAATGTACAACGGAAAGCTCAGAATAAAGTGCACAAAGCCGGGCTGCGCCCGCATCAGGGTCAGCGCCATTGCGGGAGGTGACCGGGTCAACAACGGCAGCGTGCTCGGAGGAATGGAGATTTCCCGTGAAATTTATATAATCGCCCGCGAAGGCGTGGCTTCAAATGGAGGATGGTTATAATGAAAAGAAATATACTTCTCTCTTTTTTCGCCCTTGCGGCGCTTACCCTTCTCGCTTCCTGCCAAAAGGACGGGGCGGAGAGGATTACCTCGGCCGAGGTGGGACAGTGGCACCTTGTCGAGTGGAACGGAGAGGCCCCGGAAAACTTCGACATCTACCTTGAGATGCTTTCCGACGGCACTTTCAACCTCTACCAGAAGCTTCAGAGCGCGGACTACACCCACTTCAACGGCAGTTTCACTCTCGAGGGAGGGTACCTCGGCGGAGTCTATGACGACGGCTCGCTCTGGACTACGCGCTACAGCTACTCTCTGAGCGATTCGGACCGCAGGCTGACTCTTCGCTCCTGCGACTCCCAGACGATAGAAAGCGTCTATGAGCGGACCGAAATTCCTTCAGAGGTGCGCACAGGGCTCTTCTAAAATTTATAATCGGAAATTTTTATCGGCGAAATGCTTTTAGATTGAAAGCGTTTCGCCGTTTTTTTTAACAGTCAGAGGCCGAACTGCCGCCCCGTGGTTTCAAATTGCATTTTCAAACCCATTGAGACACAATGAGTTTGAAGAAAATTTCTTTGAAAAATTCTTGCAATTACATTTTTTTAATCCTACCTTTGACCTTGCTTTTGCCCGTAGGAAGGCAACTTCCCCAGGGGTAAGCAGTAGTAAGTAGTGAGTGGATTCTGCCGCCGGGCAGATGTGTTTTAGTGGTCAGAGATGAATTTTAAATCCTTTTTAATGAGGGGAGGAGTAGCTTCCCTCGCAATTTTTGCAATCGCCTCCTGCGGCGAAAAACTTCAGGACAATTCCGGAACAGAGAAACCCTCCGAAGAGGAGAAAGTGAGCGCGGAGTTCGCTCTTTCCGAGGTGAGCGTTCCGGTTAACGGGACGGAGACGGTGGAGATAACCGTCACACCTGCCGAGAGGGCCGGCGAAGTGGTTGTGGCCGTTGCCGACGAGAGCGTAGTCTCAATCGAAAGCAAGACGACGACCGAGAAGGGCCTCTCCCTCAGCCTCAAACCCCTCAAGCTCAGTTCAACAACCATCTACGCCATTCACGATGACCTCGACGCTCCGGCCGAGTGCGCCGTCACAGTGACTCCTGTGGGCGTGGAGAGCATCTCCCTTGACAAGACTTCCCTTGAACTCAAGGTCTATGACACCTACTCCCTCAGCCCTACAATCAACCCTGCGGACGCCACCAGCCCTACAATCACCTGGAAATCCGACAACGAAGAGGTTGCTACGGTGGAGGGCGGAAAAGTGACTGCGGTCAGCGAGGGTGAGGCCACCATCACGGCTTCCTGCAACGGCAAAACCGCCACCTGCACGGTCAGCGTCGCTGCGGTCTATGCCACTTCCCTCAGCCTCAGCGTTGACGGAGTGGAGACTACCGAGAAAACGATTGCGGTGAACGAGAGATTCAAAGTTGACGCGCTCATCCTCCCTGAGGACGTGACCTACAAGACCGTGGAATGGTCAGTGGAGAATGTCGAGGAGGGGAAAGACGCCACCATCAGCTGTGAAGGAATATACATTAGCGGCAACACCGCTTCAGCTTACGTGACCGCCCTGAAGGGTGGCAAGTCGAGGGTGACTGCAAAAATCACCGACGGCACCGCCGAGGGCTGCCTCACGGCAAGCATCGTTGTGAGCGCCCAGCAGCCGTCCCGTCCGAGCGCTGACCCTAAAATCGGCGACTACTACTACTCCGACGGTACCTGGAGCGACGGCGGACTGGTTTCCATCAATTCCGACGGCACCGGCGCCGTATGGCTCACAGGGCTTGAGAAACCTGCCCCAGAGGAGGGCAAGACCGTAATCGGCATCGTATTCCAGACGGACACCTCCCGCATCTCTCTGACAGAAAGGAAACTCGGCTACACCCACGGACTTGTTTACTGCCTCAAGGCAGCCTTCGCCCCGGTTTCATCCGACCCTACGGCGGACCACAAGCTCGATTCCCTTACAAGATATTCAATGTCAAGCGCCTCCGCTGTCGCAAACCTTACTTCGCACAAGTATTCAGACGCCTGCTACAGCGACATCAACGGCTACAGCATCAACCAGACTATTCTTTCCTATTACCCGAAGGGAACTGACGCGCTGAAGCAATACCCTGCCTTTGACTGGGTGCACACGGATTTCGCTCCGGCAGCCCCTGCAAACACATCGGGCTGGTACATCCCTTCAAGCGGACAGGTCTGGGATTTTATCGTGAACCTTTGCGGCGACGAGGTCGCCACCACTTTCTCCTCAGTCAAGGACGGCGCCGTGAACCTCTACAGGGTTGATTCCTATTACGACTTGAAATTCTCGTTCAATCCTGTCGAGAAACTCAACTCCTACTGGGCTCTCGTGCCTAAGACAATGAAGCACGACTTGAAATATTCTCGAGATTCCGGTCCTACCTACCGCATCTGTGAACTTATGACTTCAAGTCTCTTCGCCAATTCAGACAGCGAGTGCCAGTGCATAATCTACTGGATGTCGGCTTCCGGAGAACTGATTCCGTTTATGGACAATGTTGATGACTCAATAGTATGCCATCCGGTGCTTTCGTTCTAAGGACGGTTTAAAGTGAAAATGAAAAATCAATAAATCTATTGTTATATGAAAAAAGTATTGTTCGCATTTGTTGCAGCGGCGGCTCTTGTCTGCTCCTGCACAAAGGACCTCGAAAACAGAGTAGGGGTCCTCGAAGACAAGGTGGCGGCTCTTGAGCAGAAAGTCACCGCCAATGTCAACTCCATTGAGCAGCTGCTTTCGGCTTCAGCCCGTGCAGTGACCGTCTCATCAGTCGTCAAGGGCGACGGCTCCTACACCATCACTTTCAGTGACGGAACAGTCGCAACCATCGCCGACGGAAAGGACGGCGAGACTCCGGTTCTCGGAGTTAAGGAAATCGACGGAATCTGCTATTGGACAGTTAACGGCGAACTCTTGAAATACAACGGCGAGAACGTCCCTGTAAAGGGAACTGACGGACTCACCCCTCAGTTCAAGATTGCTGACGGAGTCTGGACCGTATCCTTCGACGGCAAGAATTGGGAGAATGTCCCTGTCGAGCCTAAGGCAATTACGCTTGCGATGGAAGAGACCGCAGAGGCCTACATCTTCACCATCGGCGAGGCTACAGTCACTCTTTCCAAAGAAAACTGCTTCTCTCTCAAAGTGACCTCCGAAGTGAGCGTCGCATACGTCGGTCAGAGCATCGAGTTCTCCTACACAATCACCGGAGCTGACGAAAGCACCTATGTATATGTGGAGGCAAAGGGATATGAGTACACTCTCGACACTGAGAATCAGAAGCTCAGCGTCACAGTCAAGTCTGAAAGCGCCGAGAAGGAGTACATCGTTCTCAACGCCGTGCGCAACTCAGACGGCAAGAAATCCGCTCAGTACATCGTTGTGGACTTCCAGAGCAGGTACGGCGCATTCGGCGGCGTGATCATCACCGACAACAATCCTTACACAGAGTGGTAATCAGTTAAATGGAAAAGAAAATGAAAAAAATCGCATATATCGCAGCTGCGCTCGCAGTGCTTGCCGGCTGCTCAAAAGCTGAACTTGCTCCGGAAAGCGTTGCCACAGGAGCACACGACATCGCCGTCTCTGTGAAAGTTGCCACAGGCGCAACAAGGTCTTCCTTCGACGGAGAGAGCTACATCAAATTTGACAAGGGTGACGCGTTCTATGCCGGCGTTGCAAAGGCAAGCGCCCCTACAACCGCAATCAAAGTTGCGTCAAAGCAGGGAGCTGCAGCTTCAGTGTACTATTCTTTGTTCACGATTGCTGACGCAGAGGCTACAGAGCCTTCATTCAACGGCAGCCTTTACAGCATTGTGGATGCCGACTTCGCTGACAGCTACCTCCTCTATGGTATCTTCCCTTCATCAAAGGCAAGTGCAAACTCAGATCTGACCAAGTGGTCTTTCACTCTTGATGCAAGCCAGGCTTCCACCCAGACTTCCTGGTCTGGCAAGGCAGACGCGATGGTAATCAAACCGACATCAATTTCTACGGCTACAAACACCCACGATGACAAGTATGGCGAGTACACGACTACCAACGAGGGCGAGAAAGTGGAGTTCGCGCACGTTTTCGGTTTCGGTAAAATCAACTTCGCCGGCATCCCTGCCGAGTATGCGGACCTCGTTGTGAAGTCAGTCAAGATTGAGACAACCGATTCCAAGTACATCACCGGAAAATACACAATTGACGTCACCAAGAACATCAGCGAGATTACCCCGGTTGAGAGCGCTTCATACAATATGAACAACTACATCTCCCTCACCGGAGACGGCTCCACCACTCTTGGCGACTACACCGCCTGGTTCGTTGCAAATCCCGGAACCTACAATGTGAAGATTACGGTTGTGACTGCCAAGGCCGACTTCATCTTCGAGCGCGAAGGCCTCGAAATCAAGCGCGGAGAGATTGCCGCTCCGACCGTAAACTACAAGGCTGCCGACACCACCGTTTCCCACGACATCGCTCTTGCTGACGGCGAGAACTGGATTCAGGATCACTTCACCTACAGCACCTACATCTCCAGCTCCTACAGGGAAAGGGAGTGGGGACCGGAAGGAAAGAAGATGATTTTCTCTCTCTCATACCCTGGCTCAGTCAACGACAACTACGGTACAAGCCTCGGTTCATATCCTACATACGTTCAAGGACTCGCTTACCAGAACATTACCGGAGGCGTAGTTGAGCTTCGCTCAGACGCTGCATTCTCAGGCGTTACTCTTGTTAAAGTCAACTGCGGCATCTACTCAAAGGATGTTACCGGAGACCTCAGCGTATGCTTTGTAAACGGCGCTGACACCACCAAGCTCGGCACCGTAACGCTCACCGGCGACAACACAAACACAGACGGAAAGAACAGCTTCTTCGAGAACCCAACAAAGAAGAGCGGCCAGCTTGTCATCAAGGTGAACAAACTTTCCGACACCAACTGCCGTCCATACGTCGGACTCATCTCCCTTAACCCGGAGCCTGAAATCGTCGTGGACACCACTCCTATCAGCGTTTCAATCGACGGCACCTCAGGTACACTTTCCTGCATCGCATACGCGGCTTCTGCAGACCCTACCGTAAGCGTTTCCGCTGACGCCGCTTCCTGGCTCAGCGCAAGCTACAACGCTTCAGACAAAACTCTCTCCTACACCGTTGCCGCAAACACCGGTGCAAAGAGAAGCGGCGTCATCACCATCAACGCCAAAGGCACTTCCGAGACTTCCGAGCAGATTAAAGTTACCCAGGCAAGCGCTACTGCAAAGGAGTTCACTGTGAAACTTACCGCAGCGGATATGTACCCTGTATTGCACCAGATAGTTGAAGATGAGGGAATCACATCCAACTACACATACGCAGCTGCAAGCAAGACTGTGACTGCAACTTCCACTGACGGACTCTCAACCAAGGAGGTTACATTCTCAACTCAGAGCATTGCGCCTTACAGGGCAACTGAAACAAGCTTCACTCTCAAGAGCTCAAGCGGATTCGACTCCTCTGAACTTGGTGAGATTACAAAAGTCGTAGTTGAGTCTGCAGCAAAATTCTCCGACAGCAGCTGGGCTGACATTGAGATCTATTTCTCAGCTGACGGAGCTTCCTGGACAAGGGCAAAGACTACTGACGGATATACATTCGCTGCAGAGAGCCGCACAGACGGCGGGTACATCAACACCGTCACCGGCATCCCTGACACCTACACCAGGGTTAGGCTTTATGGTTCTTACAGCATTCCTGTAGTTTACAGCATCGAGGTGACATTCCTCGCTGACTAACTTTAGAGAATAAATGAAGAAAATATCGATTCTCGATTATTTCAAGGGAGTTGTGGCTGCGGCGCTTGCCGTAGCCACAATTTCTGCTTGTTCAAAGGCCGACGCGTCTAAGGACGAGGGAGTGATTGACTCTGCGATTACGGTTCCGGGCGGGACACTCATCAAGACCGACGCCGCCGCCTCCACTCTGGAAGTGAAACTTTCGCTTTCGGGTCAGGGGGCTGAAGGGGTCGTCGGGGTCACCTGCTCCGCTTCCTGGCTGAAAGAGACTGACGCACCCGAGGAAGACGGGGCGGAAGATGGCGATGGAAGCCTTCTGGACGACCTTATCAATTCAGGCACCAAGAGCGCAGACGCTGCAGAGGGTGACGCTTCCTCCGAGGAGGAGACCCCCGGCACAAGGTCAGTCTGGCTTGCTTTGGAGGAGAACGCCTCCAGCGGCTCGAGGACCGCTACGGTGACCCTCAGCCTAAAAGGGGCGAAGAGCGTAAAACTCACTCTCATCCAGAGCGCCAACCCCGACTATGTCGTGAACTCCCAGGTCACTTTCACCCTGGACGTCACCGACATCGCCGAGAGCTCAGTGCAGTTCACCGTGGCTCCGTCCATCTCCGACTGCTACTATGCGTATGCTTTCGTGCCGGAGTCGACCTTCAAACGCTACGACAGCGCCCGCGAGTATGTGGACTCAGCCGTCGTGCAGATGAAGGCGTATGCTGCGGCATACGAGGAGAAATACGGAACTCCGTTCTCTCTGAAAAACCAGCTCTACAAAGGCTACATCTCCACGACCGCAAGCTCCCTCACTCCTGACACCCAGTACTGTCTGATTGCGTTCGACATCACTCTGAACTATGCCTACAGCGGAAACTCCGCCGTGTATAAGTTCAAGACCGACGCCGTTCCGCCGTCTTCCGATGAGTTCACGATTACCTACGACGAGAGCACCGGAATTCTTATGTTCACTCCTTCGGAGAGCCTCAGCGGAAGCTTCGGCTGTTCGCTGTGCCCTGCCGAGTACTGGGACAGCTCAAAGGCTCCGTCTGTTGTCGTCAGCGGCTACATCAGCTCTTCCTCTTTCGCTTCCTACTCCGTTTCGGACGGGGCGAGGGGTTATCCTCTGAAGAGTATGAGCGACACGGTTGACGGCACGGAATACGTCGCCTTCGCATTCAGCTACAACTCCTCCAAAGGCACGGCTTCAAACATCGCCTGGCTGAGGGTCACTTACAACAAGTAAAAATGAAAAACAGGATATATTTGCTCGCTTTTCTCCTTCTGGGGGCGCTTCTTCTCTCCTGCAACAAGGCGGGGGAGGCTGAGGAGAGCTACAACTCCACTTTTTCCCTGAAGGAAAGCATACTTAAAATAGGCTCCGAAGGGGGAAGCGTCGTCTGCGACTACTCCATCAACGGACCCCGCGAAGGCTACACCGCCTCCGTCGCTCCGGCCCAGGACTGGCTCAGCGTCTCTTCCGTGTTCTCCAGCGAGTTCACTCTCAGCGTCGCTCCCAACACCACCGGAAAGGACCGTACGGGCGAGGTGCAGCTTAGCTGCAGCGGAGTGAAACCTGCGAAGGTTCGCGTCATCCAGAGCGCGAAGAAAAGCGAGGAGCAGATATATTCCAATTTCAAGATAACTGTCTCGGACATAACTACTTCCACCTGCCGGGTGAGGGTTGAGCCCGTGGACGCGTCGAAGACATACGTCTATGCCGTCGTCCGCAAGGCCGACTACGAGGCGATGACCGCAAAGGAGTACATCGAGGCGAGAATAAGCCAGATTGAGCAGATGGCGGCTTCCTACGCCGCTTCCCCCTCGTCGTTCCTGAGCAGCGGAATCGTGGACACGAACGACCTCAGCGCCGACACCCGCCCTTCCATCTACGACAGGACTGAGTACTGCCTCACGGCCTTTGACCTTGCGTACGACGAGAGCGCGAAAAAGTTCTCCTACAGCGGCAAAATCGACCTTGTGGAGTTCACCTCGGCAAGCGCTCCCGCTTCGAAGATGACTTTCACCCTCAGGCAGAACGGGGAGCTTCTCACGGTCACTGCGAGCAACTCCACCGAAAGCTTTGTCTGCGACTATATGACCAAGGCTTCGTGGGATGAACTCGGGGACCCTGATTATGCGGCCCACACCTACATCTACTACACGAGCGCCTACAGCCAGTTCACGACATACAAGGGTTCGAGGGTCATCAACCTCTCCACCGAAGACATCACAAAGGGCGAAACCTACGTGGTCTATGCCGTGGGCTATCTTTCAGATGAAACCCAGGGCGGGCTCACGACCGAAGTCGCCTACCTGGAATTTACATACTAACGGACAACTTGAACGGGAAAAACAGTTTGTAATTAGAAACACGCGGAACTTCGCTCACTGTCAAGGCAGGGGCGCCCGCATAAAAAGCTTGAGAAAGTAATTATTTTAATATGAAACTGAAATTTGGAAATTTTGCGCCGCTACTTTTCTGCATCGGCATTGCCGCGACGGCAGCCTGCAGCAAGGCGGTGACACCTCAGGAGGAAGAGGGCACCGGAAACGGACCCATCATAATCTCCGAGGGAGTGGGAAGCCCCGTCTGCGGAGAGCTCCTTCTTCAAATCAAGGCTACTTCCGCCTCCACGAAGGCCGCAGGGGACGCTTCCTCTGCACGCGAAGGGGAGAGGGAGATTGCCGAAATGATGGCTGGAACGCCTTCATTCCATCTTGAAAGACTTTTCCCGGAATGCGGACGCTTCGAGGAAAGAACCCGCGCCGAGGGGCTTGACCGCTGGTATGTGGCAAGTTTCGACAAGTCTCTGAAGACCTCGGAGGTAGTGGCCCAGCTTCGCCGCTGCGGCTCCCTCGAGTGCATCGAGTACTCCCTTGCGCCGACTCTTGCGGATGAGACGGCCGGGTATTCGTCTGTCGCTCAGAGCTTTAGCGAAACCCAGAACGCTCTTTCCGGCGTTCGGGGCGCAGCTGATGGGGCCAGCGTTTTGGCCGCATCTGCAGACGCCCCTGCGGCCCACACAACGGCCACAGTCTCCCGCAAAATCGCGTTCCCGTTCAACGAAAGCGCTGAAGTCCAGAAGAGACAGTGGCACTACAACAACACCGGCTCCGTCTTCGGCAACACCTCCCTTGTGGGTGCCGACGCCGATGTCTGGAAGGCCTGGCAGATGTGTAAAGGCACTCCTGACGTCATCGTCGCAGTCATCGACCAGGGCGTGAAACCCGACCACGAGGACCTCGCGGCCAATATGTGGGTGAACCCGGGCGAAATCCCCGGCAACGGTGTGGACGACGACGGCAACGGATATGTTGACGACGTCAACGGCTACAACTACATAGCCGACAACGGCACCATCACCACCTCATCCTCTCTCTCCCACGGCACCCACGTCGCCGGCACAATCGCCGCCGTCAACAACAACGGCCTCGGCGTGAACGGCATCGCGGGCGGCTCCGGCATCGGGGACGGCGTCAGGATTATGAGCCTCCAGTGCCTTGGCGACAGCGACAGCGGAGAGTCCGGAGCGGGCCTCGGCGGCACCGTGAGGGCTATGAAATATGCGGCCGACAACGGCGCCGTAATCTGCCAGAACAGCTGGGGCTACACCAGCAAAGTGAGCTGGAACACTTGGACAAGGAACACTTACGGAGCTCTTCGCCGCGCGATGGACTACTTCGTGAAATATGCCGGAGTGGACGAAAACGGCAACCAGAGCGGCCCTATGAAGGGCGGAATCATAATCTTTGCAGCCGGAAACGAGGCTGTGGACTACCCTTGCTACCCTGCCGCTGACGATGCGGTCGTGAGCGTCGCATCCCACGCCTACAGCGGAGACGCAGCCATCTACACCAACTACGGCACCTGGATCGACATCTCGGCGCCGGGCGGAGACACCTACTCCGATAGCCAGTACGGCGGAGTCTACAGCACAATCGTCGGCTCTGACGGCGGCTCGGACTACGGATATATGCAGGGAACATCGATGGCCTGCCCTCACGTGAGCGGCGCCTGCGCCCTTGCGGTTTCCTATTACTATGGCTCCGAAAAGAAGAAGGGCCTCACCCCTGAGGCTCTCAAGGCTGCCCTCATATCCTCCGCCGCACCTTTCCGCGGCTCACTTTCCTCTGCATACGTCGGAAAAATGGGCGCCGGAATGCTTGACACAGGGGTTCTCCTTCAGTATATGGACTATCTCGGCGACATTCCTGGAAGGACACTAGCTGTGGGCGAAAGGATGGAAATAGACCTTCTGGCATATTTCCCTACGGTTCAGGTGCTTTCATACTCCCTTTCACGGGACGGAGTTGTGAGCGCAAGCCTTGAAGGAGGCAAATTGTGCCTTGAGGGCCTCAGCGCGGGCGAAGTCACCGTCACCGTTTCAAACGGAGGAAAGCTCTACAAGGACATTGATGTAACGGTCAAATAGCGATGGAGAGAATGAAAATGAACGCAAAGAATATCCTTACACTTGCGGCAGCCTCCATTGCCGCCCTCTGCGCCTGCTCAAAGACCCAGCTTCAGGAGCCTACGGCGCTTCCGACCCCGGAGGCCAACATCACCGAGGTCACCTGCACGGGCTTTACCCTCAGCTGGGAAACCATCACCGATGCCGGGTGCTACACCTACTGCTTCAACGGCGGAGAGGAAATCTCCCAGAAGGAAACCTCGGTCACTTTCTCAAACCTTGAAGCCGCAACGACCTACTCAGTCAGACTCCGCGCCGACGCCGGTGTGAACGGCAACTACACCTCTTCCCGCACAGTGGTCTATTCCGTAACCACCGAGGGCGCGTCCACTCTCGACGCCCCCGAGCCCGAGATTGTCGCGGCATATATGTCCAAGACCATCGTAAAATGGAGCGGAGTCTACGGAGCGGAGTCCTACGAGTACACGGTCGGCCCCTTCAGCGGGAAAACCTCATCCCTGTCAGTTGAAATAAACGGCCTGGAGGCATCCACGGACTATGTTTTCAAAATAAAGGCCACCTCGACCGACCCGAACGTCAACGACTCCGAGGCTGCAAAACTCGAGTTCAGGACCCTTTCCGCCTCAGAGGACATCCCGCAGATTATCCTCTCCGAGGTTGAGACCGGGGCCGACTACAGCACTTTTAATGTCTATGCGGTTGCGGACTTCCGCTACATCTACTTCGGCGTGCCGACAACCTACTTCAGCGCGATGACCGAGACCGCTCTCAGGGACTATTACCTCAAAGCCTTTGTCAAATCCATCACCGACGCGGGCTACGAGCTTTCCGCCGGCATCCAGCAGTACACCTACACCGGAACGGCCTCCTACACCGCCACTCCGCTCTACAGCGAGACTTCCTACAGCATCGTGGCCTTCGGAGTGAACACCGACGGAGAAGCCACCTCGCCGCTCTACCGCTTTGACACAAAGACACTTGCGGACGACGCTGCGCCTATTCCGGACATAACGGGTGCTCCCTGGTTCGCCCAGAGCCTCTATCTCGGGACCAACGGCATCTACAACCCTTCCAACTGTATGTATTTCAACTGGAAGGGAACCGGGGTGAAGACCGTGACCTCCCTTATGACCTCCACACGCTCCTTCAAGCTCTATTTCGACTCTTCGGCCGACCTTTTCAAGGCTTATGTCCTCTCTAAGGGAAGCAAGACCGACGAGGCCGCTACAATCGCGAAGGTGAACAGCGAAAAGGGCTTCACCTCGCGCTATTCCCTCAGCGCCTCCACAAGCTACACCCTCGGCGCGCTTGCAGTGAACGAGGCGGGGGACACGACCTTTGTCGTAAACTCCCTTCCGACAAAGTCCAGCGCTGCCTACTACGACTGGGCCGGAGTGAGCCTCGGAACGAGCACCTCCCATCCAACCTCCTCATCCCTCACGGGAACCTTCCAGACGGCATATTATGCCGACGAGGAGCCGCTCACTGTCCACCTGAAGGGCCTCCGCTACTATTTCTGCCCTGTGAGCGAACT
Organism: Flexilinea sp.; assembly: GCA_963589825.1. GTDB lineage: Bacteria > Bacteroidota > Bacteroidia > Bacteroidales > UBA932 > Cryptobacteroides. The sequence continues at coordinate 25,916 of CAVAMP010000027.1, forward strand.
TAGCGGAGTGACTACCGATGAAGCGGCGCGCATAGTCGAGGAAAAGGGAACGGATCTCTCGGATGCGAACATCAAGCTCCTTAACCTCAGCGGATCGTTCAGTCTTTCTTTCGGAGTGGACGGGACCCCGCTTGAAGCAGGAACGCAGTACATTCTTCTTGCAACCTTCACCGAGCGCAACGGCGACACTCTCACCCGTTACGCCATCGGCAAGACTTCCGGAACTGCTGCATCCACTACGGCAACAAAGTCCGCCCTCAAGGCGGCCCCTGCCCCTGTCGCCCGTCCTGAACTTTCCGGAGCACAGATAATTGACACATATATCCCCCTCTGCGGCGATGAATTTTAATGAGGAGGAATCGGTATGAGAATTATGAAACTTAAACAGATATTTTTCGCTCTCGCTGCGCTGCTTCTTCTCTCTGTGCCTGCGTTTGCACAGGAAAAGACAACGGTGAGCGGAACCGTGCTCGACTCCGAGGGACTGCCGGTAATCGGCGCCGGAGTCTTCGTAAAGGGCACCACCAACGGCACCGTGACCGACATTGACGGAAACTACACCCTCGGCGGCGTGCCCGCAGACGCGGTCCTCACCGCTTCAAACCTCGGCTACGCAACCGCGGAGCAGGCCGTCGCAGGCAGGGCTGTCGTAAACTTCACCCTCGCGGACGAAGCCGTCGTGCTTGACGACGTGATTGTCGTCGCGTACGGAACGGCAAAGAAGGAATCCTTCACGGGGTCCGCCAGCGTCGTTAAGGGCGATGAGCTCAGCAAGAGGCCGGTCGGAAACCTCACCAAATCCTTCGAGGGCACCGTGGCCGGAGTGCAGGTCACTTCGGGCGGCGGACAGCCGGGAGAGGGGGCCTCGATTATGGTACGTGGAGTGGGCTCGGTAAACGCCTCATCCACACCGCTTTACGTTGTTGACGGAGTGCCTTACGACGGCTCCATCAGCTCCATCAACCCTGCCGACATCGAGACTATGACAGTCCTCAAGGACGCCTCCGCAGGAGCCCTCTACGGCGCCCGAGGCGCGAACGGAGTCGTTGTCATCACCACCAAAAAGGGCGGCAAGGACAAGGTGAACGTGAACTACAAGGGCAACTTCGGAGTGGCTTCCAGGGCCCTCCCTCGATATAACCTCGTCAATATGAGCGAATATGTCGAGCTCACCTGGGAAAGTCTCTACAACTCAGTGCGTTACGCCGAGAGCGGGGCTATGGACTCCGAGGGCGCCGCGGCCTACGCTTCAGCCCACCTTGCCGAGACAATCGGAGGTCTGAAGACCCCCGAGTACTACAACCCATATAAGAACTACACCTGGGAGACTCTCGTGGACCCTTCCACGGGAAAAGTCAAGAGCGACGCGGTTGCCGCCTGGGACGAGAACTGGATGGATGAAATCAGCAACAACAAGGCCTTCAGAACCGAACACGTCCTCTCTGTGAGCGGAGGAACCGAAAAGACCAGCTACCTCTACTCTATGGGCTACTACAAGGAGAACGGTACCCTCCAGAACACGGACTTCGACCGCTACACCGCAAGGCTCAGCGGCGACGTGCAGGCGACCGACTGGTTCAAGGTGGGGATGAGCGCAAACCTTGCGCACTCAGTCTCCGACTTCCAGGACGCGAGCGGTTCCTCCACATCCAACGTCTGGTACACCGCCCAGTTTATGGCTCCGATCTATCCTGTTTACCTCAAGGATATGGACGGAAACAACGTCCTTGACGCCAACGGAAACCTCCAGTATGAATACGGAAGCGTGGACGACAACGGCTACGCCAACCGTGTGACCGCCCAGGGCTTCAACTCCAAGGCCGAGCTCTACAACAACAAGGCCTACTACAAGCGCAACTCCGTGTCAGCGAGGTCCTTCGCCAAGTTCGGCACGACTCAGAAGGACGCGCTCCTTTACGGACTCAACTTCACCGTGAACCTCGGAGTGGACTTCACCGACTACGGCCGCACGGGCGTGAACGACAAGTACCACGGCAACGCCAAGAACCAGGGCGGAACGGTGGAAAAGACCAACACGAGGACTCTGAGCTACACTCTGAACGAGCTCCTCACCTACAACCGCAAATTCGGCGACCACTCCATCGACCTTCTCGCAGGCCACGAGTACTACCGCTACAACTACAACTACGCCTCCGCCTCCAAGAGCGGAATAGTTGACGGAATCGACGAACTCGGATCAGCCGTCACTACGGTGTCAAACACCTCATACTCAAACAACTACGCAATCGAGTCAGTTCTCGCCCGGGCCAACTACGGCTATGCCGACAAATACTACCTGGACGCCTCCTGGCGAATCGACGGCTCCTCCCGCTTCTACAAGGAGAACCGCTGGGGTAACTTCTGGTCTGTGGGCGCTTCGTGGAGAGTGACCAACGAGGACTTTATGGCGGGAACCTCCAGCTGGCTGAGCAACCTCACGGCTAAAGTTTCCTACGGAGTGCAGGGCAACGACAACCTCGGCTCCTACTATGTCTGGCAGGGGCTTTTCTCCTACGGCTGGCCTAACGGAACAAGGCCGGGAGCCGTGGCTTCCACAATCGAGAACAAACTCGTGACCTGGGAGAAAAACGGCAACCTCAACGCCGGAATCGAGGCGAGCCTCTGGGGCGGAAGACTCTCTGCCACAGTGGAATACTACAACCGCTACACCCGCGATATGCTCCTTAGCAACCCTCTTGCAATCTCCTCCGGATTCTCCGGCTACGACGACAATGTGGGCGCGATGGTGAACAACGGACTTGAGGCCACCTTCCGCGGAGTCATCTTCGAAAGGGAAAACTTCCACTGGGACGCCACGACGATGTTCTCCCTCAACCGCAACAAGGTGAAGGCGCTCACCGCCTCCCAGGACGTAATCAACTACGGAAATATGGTCATAGAGGTGGGAAAACCTATCTACACCTTCTATATGTCCAAGTCCGCCGGAGTCTCCCCGACGACCGGCAAGCAGCTCTACTGGGCCTACTACCGCTACGGAGTGGACGAGAGCGGCGCCGTGACGACCGAAAAGTGCGACGAGTATGTGACCGACAACGTGGGACTGGCTTCCCTGAGCAAATACTACTACGGCAGCCGTCAGGCCCTCTGGAGCGGAAGCATCGGGTCCAACTTCGTCATTTTCAAGAACTTCGACTTCTCTTTCCTCACCACCTACTCAGTCGGCGGAAAGATTCTCGACAGCCTCTACGAGGGCGCGATGAACGTTATGTATGCCGGCAACAACTGGCACAAGAATAAGCTCCGCAGGTGGCAGAAACCGGGCGACGTTACCGACGTCCCGAAGGTTGAAATCGGAGGCAGCTACTCTACGACAGGAGAGTCGCTCATCGACGCGTCCTACTTTGCCATCAAGAACATAACCCTCGGATACACAATCCCTTCGCGCCTCACCGAGAAGGCTCGCATCAAATCCTTCAGGGTCTATTTCACCGCCGACAACCTCGCTCTTTTCAGCCACCTCGACGGAATGGACCCTCAGTACAACTTCGCCGGAACGGTGTCCTACACCTACACCCCTTCAAAGGTGTTCGCTTTCGGTCTTGACATCAATTTCTAGGAGGACGGGATATGAAGAAATATACAATTACAAAGTTTGCAACTATTTGTGCGGCAGCTCTTTGTGCAGTCTCCTGCGAGCTGGATTTCGCCCCTACGGACTCAGGCTCCGGGGATGACCTCCTGAAGAACGCATCCTCAGCAATTTCCATCATAGACGGAATCTACAGCACTATGTGGACCGCCGGATGGTCCACCGGGGGAAACACCCACCAGTGTTTCGGAATTTCGGCCTACAACATAGCTCTCGAGGCGATGGGGGACGACTTCATTATGCAGGGACAGGGAAACGGCTGGTTCTGGTATGACCACTGCTACAACATCAAGTCCTACTACACCTCCTCTTCCTTCCGCTCCTACGACGTCTGGAACGCGAACTACACCTGGATTTCCAACGTGAACTATGTTCTCGCGGCGTCCGAAACAATGCAGGGAAGCGAGCAGGACAAGGCCTACGTTCTCGGCAGCGCCTACGCAATCAGGGCCCTCGGGTACTACAACCTCGCCAACTGGTATGCCCGTCCGCCGTACAGCGCCCTTCAGGACAAATCCCGCTGGCAGGACCCGGGAGTGCCGATTTACACATCCCCGACCTACAAGGATTTCACCGGCAACAAGAGGGAGAAACTGGACGTGGTTTTCGAACAGATTGACTCCGACCTCGACAAGGCAATCGAGCTTCTGGAAAAGGGCTACGGGGCAGCTGTCGCAGGCAACAAGTCGCATATAAACCTCTATGTGGCCCTCGGAATCAGGGTCAGGGTCGCTCTCGCAAAGGGAGACTGGCAGGAGGCTCTCGATGCGGCCGAAAGGATCATAAATTCGGGTGAATACACAATCGGAGGGGAGAGCGAACTCTTCGGGGGTATGAACGACATCGACGCGGCTAACGTTATGTGGGGCGCCGGCATCGAGACCACCGAGCAGGCGGGAGGCTACGCAAGCTTCTTCTCGCACATGGACAACTCCGACGGAGAGTATGCGAAATCCGCCCCCAAGCTCATTTCTTCGACCCTCTACAAGCACACCTACCCTTCTGACATCCGCCGCCGCTGGTGGGACCCTTCCAATGAGGAGGCTCCGTACATTTCGGACAAGTTCCATTTCTCAAACGTGTCATCCTGGCTCGGAGACTACATCTATATGAGGGTGGAGGAAATGTATTTCGACGCGGCAGAGGCAGCCCTGAGGCTCGGAGACAAGGACAAGGCAGTGAAATATCTCAACGCCGTGATGTCCAAGAGGGTCTCCGGCTACGACGCATCCTCATATTCCGGAACCAATCTCGGAGCGACGACCAATTCCTGGACAGGCTCGCTTCTGGAGGAGATTCTCGTGGAAAAGAGGGTCGAGCTCTGGGGAGAGTTCGGAAGGGTTGTGGATGTGCGCAGGCTCGGCCAGGGAATTGACCGCAGCGCTTCCGACGGCTTCTCCGACGAGTGCCTGACGATGATGAGCCGCAACGGAGTGAGCCTCACCAACCCGGAGAACTACAACTGGGTGATGACCATCCCTCAGGACGAAATCAACAATAACCCCAACATCAACGAGGAGGACCAGAACCCTCTGTAGGGCCCCCAGACTTGGTAAATGCTCTTGAAAATCAGTTTTAGAATGAAAAAATACTCATATATATTCCTATCTCTTGCGGCCGCCCTTTTTGCAGCCTCATCCTGCTCCCAGGACCAGCTCGGGGTCACTGCCACGAGCAACGCCTCCGACAGCCGCGAGATCCACTTTCTTCAGACGAGCCTCAGCAAGGAATTCAGTCAGGACACGAAGGAGGGCACAATCGCTGTGACCCTGGGCCGCAGCGGCAACAAGGGAACCTACCGCGTGCTCCTCGAAAAGAGCGGAAAGGACGCCGCGCTTTTCTCCATCAAGGACACCGTGGTGATTCCTGACGGACAGTACAGCGTGGACGTTCCTCTGAAGGTGGATATGACCGGTGTCATCCTGGGCTCTTCGGTTGACGTTTCGCTCGCAATCGTGGGAAGGGATGCCGTCCTCGGGGACGACTCCGCCTACATTGCGCAGTACAGCGATTTCCTCAAGGTCAGCGCATCCTTCGCTCTCGAGTGGGAGCCGTATATGCGCACGACCGAAAGCGGGGAGAAGGTGCAGCAGACGGCGACCTACAATTTCTCGCAGTTCTACACGGGCTGGCAGAGCGGCATCCCGGTTGAGGTGGCCACCGGCACGGACAACATTTTCCGTCTCGTGGACTGGGCGTCCGGCTCCTATTTCAATTTCAAGGTGAATTGGAGCAAGAAGACGGTTTCAGTGCCGGGCCAGTCCATCGGCTACTACGACGAGTCGAGCGCATCCTACGTGTATGTGGCCGACCTTGCGCAGTACCTCGGCGACGACAGCTACTATTCCTCATTCCCGTGCACCTGGGACGGCGACAGGACGTTCACGATGACCCTGATCTACTACATCCCTGACGGCGGCTACTACGGCTACGGACAGGAGACCATCGTTTTCGCTGGCGACCACGACACCGACCCCGTCATTGAGAGCGTGGCCTACGAGGGAGCGGGCAAGTTCCGCTTCGAACTCGGGGACTATGTCTCCTACTGCAAGGCTCTTGTCGCCGAGGGGGATATAAGCAAGGATTCCGCAAAGATTTCTTCCCTTGTTTCGGGGATATGCCTCGGAACGGCGGAAGGGGTGGAGACTTTCTCCGCAGACTCTCTCACTCTCACTTCGGCCGTCAAGGGCGTGAACACTCTCGTTGTCGTTCCGTTTGATTCAGAGGGGGTTCCGGGCTCCGAGACGGTTCTCCGCTTTACTTTCGACCCCGACGGAACACTCTCCCCGGAGGTACTTCAGTGCGAACTTTCGCTCCCTGAGGACGACCCTTACACGAGTGTGGAGTGGAGGCTGAAGGTGAAAAATGTGACGAGAGTCGAGTATGTTATGGGCTACACGGAGATGCTCCAGACCTACGAGGAGTATTACACGATGGACAGGATTTTCAGCGTCCTGGGCCACACACTCGAGGATTCGTATGTCACGGCCGCGAACACGGCTGACGGGGTGAAGCTCACCTACACCACCGACGAGGGCAAGGACTACACGATGCTTCTTCGTCTCTACAACGCCCTCGGCGACGTTCTGGAGACTTCTGTAAGCATCACGACAAAGTCCCACGCGGAGACTTTCCTCGCAAAGGGCATCGACGATTTCACAGGCTCCTATCTTATGAGCTCCACGGTCACTGACACCGACGGCGATTCCACGAGCGAGGCGTTCAGGGTGGACATCATCAAGACAGGGGAGAACACGGTTTCGGTGAAGGGTCTGAGCAACTACAAGAACTACTGCCCTGAGGTCACTGGAACCTACATTCCCGAGGAGCACTGCATCAGGCTCAGCTCCCAGAATCTCGGCACGTTCAGCTATATGACGGTTGTCTTCGGTTTCGTTTCCGACCTCTACACAGGCATCTGGGGCCAGACCTCAGCCCTGGAGTTCGGCTTCACGTCCGACGGCTACGTCCGTTTCCGCCCGATGGAAGGCTCCGAGTTCCCGGTAAACGGCTACAAGTTCCTCCTTTTCGACGGCTCCTCCTACAGCGGTTACGCCGCCGGCGAGAAAACCTACACCGACCTCCTGATGATGAAACTCTAGGATTTCTCAGCGCAAAGTGCTATCTTTGTCGGATGAAGCCCGGGGCTTGCGAGCCTTTGGCCGGATTAAGTCTGATGGCCGTAGTTTCAGGAGAAATTACAACGCGATAGTGGTATAGTCGTACCGGTATCGCGTTTTTTTTATTGCAAATGCTTGGTTTGAATATCTCAACTTATCCAAACATACCTGAAAATATCAGACTTTGGATAAAGTTAATTTTGTATAATCAGTTGATTTATATTTCTTTGCATAAAAATTTAATGCAGAAATTATGGAAAAGATAATCGGCAGAAAGAAGAATTGGATTTACTTTCAGAGTACTATGAAGGCGGACACCCGGAATTTATTGCTCTATATGGAAGACGAAGAGTAGGCAAAACCTTCATTGTCCGAAGTTTCCTTAAAGACAATTTCGATTTTTTTGCGACCGGCATTCTGGAGGGTACCTATGAAGAGGAACTGAAAAGTTTCTGCGATTCTTTGAAAGAATATGGATATAAGGGGGCTGAACCCCGCAACTGGATGCCAGGGGATGTTTGACTGCCGCTCAAAACGGTGCACAAAATGGTGGGTTTTGTGCACCGTTTTAAGTTGGATGCCGAAACGGTGCGTAAAATGGCGGTTTTTTGCACCGTTTTAATCAAAATGTTGAAACGGTGCGTAAAAGGGCGGTTTTTTGCACCAAATGTCATCGGGATGTCAGGGCCTTCGAGCGCGGAGGTTCGGGTCGCCGCCTGGCGGCGGGGGTTCGGAGAGGCTCCGTTCGCTTCGCTCACTACGTCCCCTCCCACTGTTTCCTTCGCCCTGCTTCGCAGAGCTTGTCTCCAGCGGGCCCCTCCCGGATATATACACCCCTCCCGTCCCCTTTGTAGGGGAAGTGGTGCTCCGTCTTCCCTATCAACGCAAGCCTCCCCTTCAAAGATTCCGCACGGCGCTGTAGCGCCTGGACTTGG